>CAMSEJ010000200.1 GCA_947057405.1 uncultured Roseburia sp. | reverse complement strand
GATCATGCCATGTGACTGGAGTTCAGACGTGTGCTCTTCCGATCTGGATGCCCGGACAAAAGCAGCTTGGTCAGCTCGGTCCGGATACGCTCCGCGCTGATATGGCGAAGCGTGCCGCAAAGCCTCTGCACCGCTTCCTCCGTCGCGTCTTCAATCGAAAACCCGAGCTGCGCCGCAAAGCGCACCGCCCGCATCATGCGCAGGGCATCCTCGCCAAATCTCTGTTCGGGAGCTCCCACGCAGCGGATTCTGCCTGCCTTTAAGTCCTCTATGCCGCCAAATGCATCGACCAGCCCTTCCTTAGAGTTGTACGCCATTGCGTTAATCGTAAAATCACGGCGTTTTAAATCTTCAGTCAGCTCCGGAGTAAACGTGACTTGCCTGGGTCGCCTGTAATCTTCGTAGATGCCGTCCACGCGGTAGGTTGTGACTTCAAATCCCTCTCTCTTTAACAAAACGGTTACCGTACCGTGCCGGATCCCGGTGTCTATGGTTTTTGGGAACAGGGCTTTCACTTGCTGCGGCATTGCCGATGTGGTGATGTCCCAGTCCTGCGGCACTTTGCCCAGGACGCTGTCACGGATGCATCCCCCCACGGCATAGGCCTCATAGCCCGCCCGGGTGAGGATGTCAAGAATATAGGATACTTTTTCTGGTAATTGAATTTGCATGGTATTGTCTCCCGGTTTGCACAATCGAGGCGCGGCTTAATATGCCTTTCCCCAGTACACCAGCTTATGCGCCGGCTTTCCGCAGCAGACGCATACGTCCGCTATCTGTTCCTGATCCGTAAACGGCATACACCGCGAAGTTGCCGCAAAATCTTCCTTGAGTTTCTCCTCACATGCCTGCTCCCCGCACCACATCCCGCGGATAAATCCCGGCTTGTTACGGATAATATCCGTAAACTCTTCAAAATTATGCGCGTCGTAAATATGTGCGTCCCTGTGTGCTTTCGCCCGGGCGAACAGATCCGCCTGAATGCGGTCAAGCAATTCCCCTGCCCGTGTTTCGATTTCTCCGAGCGCCACGACTGTTTTTTCCCTGGTATCGCGCCGTACAAGTACGCACTGGCCCGCTTCGATATCTTTGGGACCGATTTCCACCCGGATCGGAATACCGCGCATCTCCTGCTCCGAGAATTTCCAGCCGGGGCTTTTTTCGGTATCGTCCAGCTTAACGCGGATCCCTGCCGCCGCCAGCCGTTCCTTTAATTCCGCCGCCTTTTTCAGCACGCCTTCTTTATGCTGCTGAATGGGGATCACCATTACCTGCACCGGAGCGATGGCAGGCGGAAGCACCAGCCCGGAATCGTCGCCGTGCACCATGATAATGGCGCCTATAATCCGTGTGGACATTCCCCAGGATGTCTGATGGACATACTGCAGCCTGTTGTCCCTGTCTGTAAACTGAATACCGAACGCCCGTGCAAAGCCGTCGCCGAAATTGTGGCTCGTACCCGACTGCAGCGCCTTGCCGTCGTGCATTAAGGCTTCAATGGTATAGGTAGCGTTTGCCCCGGCAAATTTCTCCTTTTCCGTCTTTCTGCCGCGCACCACGGGAATGGCAAGAACCTCTTCACAGAAGTCGGCATAGACATTTAACATCTGAACGGTACGCGCTTCGGCTTCTTCTTCGGTTGCATGCGCCGTATGCCCCTCCTGCCACAAAAATTCCCGGGAACGCAGAAACGGTCTGGTTTCTTTTTCCCACCTTACGACGGAGCACCACTGGTTGTATACCCGGGGCAGATCGCGGTAAGACTGAATATCGGTTTTGTAAAAATCACAGAACAGCGTTTCGGAGGTCGGCCGGACGCAGATCCGTTCCTGCAGCGGATTCGAGCCGCCGTGGGTCACCCAGGCCGCCTCAGGCGCAAAGCCCTCTACATGGTCTTTTTCAATATTTAACAGACCCTCCGGAATAAACATCGGCATGTATACGTTTTCCACACCGGTTTCCTTAAACCTTTTATCCAGCTCATGCTGAATATTTTCCCAGATGGCATATCCGGCAGGCTTGATAATCATGCAGCCCTTTACGGAGGAATAAACCGTTAATTCCGCTTTTTTTACGACATCGGTGTACCATTGGGCGAAATCCTCGTCCATAGAGGTAATGGCTTCTACTAGTTTCTTTTCTTTTGGCATGGTTACTTTCCTTTCTGATTTTTATATGATAGTATTTGCCCCGGACGCCTCCGCAAAGAAAAACCGGCGGCTTTTTGTCGGGATTCTGCACGGCAAAAAACGCCGGCGCAGTCTGCCCCAATCTTCGATAGGGACCGAACTGCTCCGGCGGTACCACCCTGCTTCATGTATGGCTGCGGCATCCTTGTATGCCAGCCGTTTCATGCACTCTTTGCCCGTTAACGCGGGGAGACGCCACATTTTCATGCGGAAGCTCCAAGGCCGGTTCAAACCTCGCTAAACAAAGCCCTTGCAGCGCATCTAAAATCAATGCGGGCTTCTCTCTGACGGATAGCGAAACTGGCTTTACTAATCCTTTTCATCGCTTTACGGTCTATTTTAGACTGCAGGGTTTTGGTTTGTCAAGTTCTATTTTATACACTCCGACGGCTCTAAAATATCCGGCTAAGACGCCGCAATCCCGTTCCCCGTATAAAGCTGGTAATATTTCCCTTTCTCTTCTAACAATTCCTCATGCGTTCCCTTTTCAATCACGCACCCATTCTCCAGCACTACGATACAATCACTGTTCTTCACCGTAGAAAGCCTGTGCGCAATTACAAACGTGGTCCTGCCCTTCATCAGCTTATCCATCCCGTCCTGCACAATCCGCTCGGTCCGGGTGTCAATCGAGCTTGTCGCCTCATCCAAAATCAGCGCGGGCGGATCCGCTACCGCCGCCCTGGCAATCGCAAGCAGCTGCCTCTGCCCCTGGCTTAGGCTTGCGCCGTCACCCTGCAGCACCGTATCATACCCCTTCGGTAGACGCCGGATAAACCCGTCCGCATTGGCAAGCTTCGCCGCCGCTATTACTTCCTCGTCCGTCGCATCCAGCCGCCCGTAACGGATATTTTCCATCACGGTATTCGTAAACAGGTGCGTATCCTGCAGCACCATGCCTAGCGAATGGCGCAGATCTTCTTTTTTAATCTTATTAATATTAATCCCGTCGTATCGGATTTTCCCGTCGGAAATATCATAAAAACGGTTGATTAAATTGGTAATTGTCGTCTTTCCCGCCCCGGTCGAACCGACAAACGCGATTTTCTGCCCGGGCTTTGCATAAAGGCGGATATCATGCAGCACGGTTTTCTCCTCCGTATAGCCAAAATCCACGCCGTCCAACACCAGATCCCCCTGCTGCCGGATATAATCCGTCGTGCCCGAATCCTTATGGAAATGCTTCCACGCCCAGATCCCGGTACGCTCGTCGGCTTCGGTAAGCTTCCCGTTTTCTTCCTTTGCATTGACTAAAGTCACATAGCCGTCGTTGGCTTCCGGCTGTTCGTCCAGCAGGGCAAACACGCGCTGTGCGCCCGCCATAGCCATAATAATACTGTTCAGCTGCTGGCTGACCTGGCTGATCGGCATGTTAAAGCTTTTGTTGAAGGTCAGAAAGCTGGCAAGGCCGCCGACCGTAAACCCGCCTATATTGTTTAACGCTAAGATACCGCCGACCAAAGCGCAAAGCACATAACTGATGTTGCCCATCTGCGCGATTAACGGCATCAGGATATTGGCGTACTGGTTGGCTTTATAGGAGCTGTCAAACAGCTTTTCATTTAATTCCAGAAACCGTTTGGTACTCTCCTCTTCATGGCAGAATACCTTAACGACCTTCTGGCCTTCCATCATTTCCTCAATGTAGCCGTTGACCTCGCCGATATTTGCCTGCTGCGCAATAAAATAGCTGCCGCTTGCGCCCGCTACCTTCCCCGTTACCACAAGCATCAGGACAACCATCAGAATTGTCACTCCGGTTAAGGGGATGCTAAGCCTTATCATGCTGATGAAAACAGACAGAATCGTAATTCCGCTTGATAACAGCTGCGGCATACTCTGGCTTATCATCTGGCGCAGCGTGTCGATATCGTTGGTGTAAACCGACATAATATTGCCGTGCGCGTTCGTATCAAAATACCGGATCGGCAGCTTTTCCATATGAGCGAACAAATCGTCGCGCAGGCGGCGCAATGAGCCCTGCGTCACATAGATCATAATCCGGGTATACGCAAAGGTGCTCAAAACACCGATGGCGTAAAAGCCGCCGACGCGGACGATCGCGTGCAGCAGGCCGGAAAAATCCGGATTGTCGCTCCCGATTAACGGCATAATATATACGTCAATCAGCGTCTTTAAAAATAAGGTTCCCTGTACGTTCGCCAGCACGCTGATTAAAATACAAATCACGACTAGGATACAGGCTGCGCCGTAGTTTTGAAATACATAGGAAAGCAGGCGTTTTAACAGCTTTCCGGGATTTTTGATTTTATTTTTCCCCTTTGGAGAAACTTTTCTTGCATGCATTGGCCCTGGCATTACGCATCACCTCCATGTTTGTCAAAATCTCCTTCGCCGCTCATCTGCGACTCATAAACGTCCCGGTAAATTTCATTGGACGCCATCAGTTCTTCGTGCGTTCCAAAGCCGTGTACCTTACCGTCTTCTAAAACGATAATCCGGTCCGCGCCCTGTACGCTTGAAATCCGCTGCGCGATAATAAGCTTTGTCGTATCCGGGATTTCTTCGGCAAACGCCCTGCGGATTTTCGCGTCCGTCGCGGTGTCGACCGCGCTGGTGCTGTCGTCCAAAATCAAAATCTTCGGCTTCTTTAACAGGGCCCTCGCAATACACAGACGCTGCTTTTGCCCGCCGGAAACGTTCGTGCCGCCCTGTTCAATGCGCGTTTCGTATTGTTCCGGCATTTTGCTGATAAATTCATCCGCACACGCCAGTTTGCAAGATCGGAAGAGCACACGTCTGAACTCCAGTCACATGGCATGATCT
>CAMSEJ010000199.1 GCA_947057405.1 uncultured Roseburia sp. | reverse complement strand
GCGTATTCCGATCCTGCTTGTTCAGCAATGTGACAATCTTTTTGTCCTCTACACCGAGCCTGCGCAGCGTCTCGTAAACAATGTGCATCTGCTTGTCTGCCTGCGGGTTGGCGGCATCTACTACATGGATAATAAAATCCGCGTACTTCGCCTCCTCTAACGTACTCTGGAATGCTTCAATCAGATGATGCGGCAGCTTTCGGATAAACCCGACCGTATCGGTCAGCAGGATCTGCTGCTTACCGGAAAGCGAAAGCAGGCGGGTCGTCGGGTCTAAAGTTGCAAACAGCATATCCTCTTCGAGTACCTCTGCGTCCGTAAGCGTATTTAAGAGCGTCGACTTGCCTGCATTGGTATAGCCCACAATCGCCGCCACCGGGATCTTGTTTTTTATACGCTGCCCCCGGGTGATTGCACGATGGCGGGCAACCTCCGAAAGCTCCTTTTTCAGCTGGGAAATCCGGCTGCCAATCAGACGGCGGTCCAGTTCCAGCTTCTTTTCGCCGGGCCCTCTTGTGCCGATGCCGCCGCCAAGCCTTGACATCGACTTGCCAAGCCCCGACAGGCGGCTTGCACGGTACCGCAGCTGCGCCAGTTCCACCTGGATTTTTCCTTCGTTGGTAGATGCCCGCATTGCAAAAATATCCAGTATCACCAATGTCCGATCCATCACCTTTACCCCCAGCAAATCGGTCAGGTTGCGCAGCTGTGCCGGGGTAAGCTCATCGTCGCAGACAATCCCGTCCGCCTGCGTTTCCCAGATCAGCTCCTTCAATTCCTCGGCTTTCCCCTTTCCGATATACGTCGCCGGATGCATGCGTTCCCGCTTCTGAATGACGGCGCCTACGGCCTGCGCCCCCGCCGTCTCTACCAGTCCGGCCAATTCCTCTATGGAATCCTCCGCATCATCCCCGTCCTGCATACTTATGCCGACTAACAGGAGTTTTTCCTTTGCTTGTTCTGTTTCTGTCATTCCGTGCCTGTCTCCTCATTTTTATTCCTGGCCAAAAACCGGTGCTCCCTTGCCGCGGCTTCATCGCCCGGGTAATCTTTGATATACTCCTGCATCAGCTCCTCTGCGCGTTCAAACTCCCCGCTGAATTCGTAAGCCGCAATCAGGTTGCTGCGCAGCTCCTGCTCGTTGGTCACCTCTTCTAAAGAAAGCCCCTCCTCAAAGCGTCCAATCGCTTCCCCGTAATCCCCGTCCTCTAACGCTCTGCGTCCGAGCTGGTTATAGGAAACGCTGCTCTTGGGATAAACTTCAATATAAGCGTTGATACACGCTTCTGCCTGAGCCGGGTCGCCTGACGCCTCATATGCCTGCGCCAGATACAGGTTGGCGTTTGTATCGCCCTTTTCTACCGCTTTTGCAAGATTTTCCACAGCCTCGTTCAGATCGCCCTTAAGAAAGTAAATCCTGCCCCGCACGGTATAATTTTTCGCCTTTTTGCCGGGCTTCTTCTCGAGCGCCTGCTCTAAGTATGCCCTTCCTTCCGATTCGTATCCGGCTCCGTTTAAGCTGTTATAAATGGCAAGGTACATTTCCAGATCATCGGCATACTTTACCGCACTGGCAAAATCCTCCTGCGCCTTTTCACTCTCTTTCCGGTTCAAATTAATACAACCGCGCAGAAAATAGGCTTCTGCATCCTTGCCGTCATATTCCAGCATCGTATCATACGTTGCAATTGCATCAGACAGATTGCCTGCCGCGTACTGCGCCGCCGCCTTGTAATAGCAGATGTCCACCTCGTTCGCCCCGACGGCGCCTGCCTGCTCCAGCGCATTGTCAAATGCTTCAATCGCCGCTGTATAATTCTTTGCTTCCATTGCATTGATACCGATTTTGCGGTAGGCTTCTTCCTTTTCCGTCCTTTTCTGTGTTGATGCACAGCCTGCCAGCAGGCAGCCCGCCAACAGAATCATACCGATACGCCTGCCGAATGCCATCTTCTCCGAGATCATTGTTCCTGCTCCTTTCTTCAAACTATAACCTATCTTATCAGGACTTTGTTCTATCTGCAAGAAAAACATTGTTTTTGCCTAAATTGTATGCTATAGTAATTCATAAATCAGAAAAAACGACAAAATACGACATAATCTGAAAGGAGTTTTTACCATGCCACACGGCCAGTCGTACTATAATGAGAAAACGAACTCGGTAGACATTATCCTCGACAGTCACACCATGCTCCGCCTGTGCTGCGAAAAATTTTTAGAAGCAATCTCCTGCTCCCCCGAACATTACGACCGGATTATCCACCTTGCCAAGGAAAAGCCCAGTCTGTTTGCAGAAATGGCACTGGATCAATGGCTGGAATCTTACTTAGACTCCTCCTCCTTTTGATGCCTCAAGCTCCCATTCTACCTCCTGGGCCTTCTTATCCTGGGCAATTGCACGCATGATCCTGCCGATATCTTCCGCCGAGAACATACTGATGGCTTTTGCAAGATCGCCAATGTTATCGCGGTTGACGCGCAGGCAGCCGCCTTTTGTAAGCGGAATGTTGATCACGTTTTTAGGATTACTCATATCTCCCAGGCAAATCTGACCTTTTTCGTCATCACATTGAAAGGTGACGCCCTTATATACGATTGTCCCTGAAGCATCCGCAAGATAAGAATAGGGTGCTTTTTTTTCGCCCGAAAGACGGGCAAACAGGCTGCTTCCGCGGGACGCTTTGTTTTCAATGCCTTCCAAAGCTTCATTTTCCGACAGAATAAGCCCGTCTGATTCTTTCTGATCGGATGTACTTCCGGAAGCCTGCACCTTGCCGCTTACCGCCTCTGCCGCTTTTTGTACCGTATCCGTAACACGATCGGCTGTTTTCTGAACCGCTTCTGCTTCCTTCCTTTTACGGATGCGTTCGCGCAGCTCCTCTTTGTAGGCGTCAATATCCCGGTCAATTTTACGGATTAGTTTTTCCCATTCCTCTTCCGTAAACTCGGCGCCTCCGATCGGAATTTTGGGCGGCCCGTCTTTTAGACGCTCCCTGACGTATTCTTTAAATTCCAAAAGCCGCTGTTCAAATGCCGAAAGACGGGCGGTATCCGGTTCCTCCCCGGTGCCTTCTGAATCCGTTTCCTCGGTTCCCTTTGCTTCTTCCGTATCTTCTTCGCCGTTTTCCGCTTTTTTGGCCGCAATCCACGCTTCCATGGCAATTTGGGTAATCGGGCTTTTGGTATGCTCCGATACCAGAAACGGATTGACGTCATACGCCCGGCAGGTCCCGTCATCATTTTTCTGTTCCACATATACCGTATGGCTGTTTAAATCCACCTGCACCTTTAACATATATCCTTCGGCCGGATATGCCCTGGTCCTGTCGCTCTCTTCCAATGCAATATGGCGGACGCTGCATTCCATTACGGCTGCCATGGAATGCCTTCCCGCCCCCTGTACAAACAGCTCTGTTGCAATTCTGCCGGAACGATTTTCGGTCTGAACGGAAGTCTGCCGCTTATCCGCTTCTTTTGTATACATGTCTTCCTGTGCGTTTACTTCTCCGGAAAATCTGCCGCAGCGGTCTTCGGACGGCTTACGCCCCTGCCCAAACCGTATTTTATTGTAGAATTCCTTTCCTCCCACACTTCCTATTGCCATCTCTTATCTCCTTTCCAAAAGCTTCTTCTTTAATGCTTCCCTTCCACGCTTTAAGCGGGTTTTTACCGTATTCTCCGGCACCTGCAGTATCCGGGAAATTTCCCGGATGGAATAGTCCTCATAATAGAACAGATACAAACAGCTGCGGTAGTGTTCCGGCAGCGCCAAAACGTCCTCTAAGGTTTCGTCGTATTCTGCAGCCGTGCTTTGCCAATACGGCTCTCCCGCTTTGGGTACGGAATCCATCCCAGTGGTGGAAGTATGCCATTTGCTTTTCAGCAAATCTTTACAAAGGTTGATTGTTGTCCGTATGATCCATGCCTTCTCGTGCTCTGCGTTTTTAAAATCCGGGCAGTACAAAAGCAGGCGCAGAAGTGTTTCCTGCGCAATGTCTTCTGCGTCTGCGCGGTTTTTTACCATTGTGTATGCCACACGGGAACAGACAGGATAATATTTCTGAAAATACTCTTCCAATTGGAAATGGATCATTGTTTTGTTCTCCTTCGCTTATAATACGAATGAACGGAGCAGAAAGTTTCATAATCAGACGGTTTTAATGTGGGAAAATTTACCTGGGCAGAAGCCGCCAAAAGGTGCTGACGGACGGGCTGATTACCCGCACCGTGTATGCAGAAATGCTTTTGAAAGTTGAATATGCCATAAGATCCGGGACAGTGTATCACCTCATCTGTAAGCCTGCCAAAACGACAGACAGCCGGAACAGGCAGGGGATGCCGTTTTCACTGTGAAAAACGTTTAACGGCTTTGCGCATCCCCTGCCCGGATGATTAAAAAGCTGTCCGACATGTCATTTTCGACAAGATGCCAAAAGAATCTTCATTATTCCAGTTTTGTTTTTCCTCCCATGTAGGGCTGCAATGCAGCCGGAATTGATACGCTTCCGTCTGCGTTTAAATTATTTTCTAAAAATGCAATCAGCATACGCGGCGGCGCCGCTACGGTATTGTTCAGTGTGTGTGCAAAATATTTGCCTTCCTTGCCTTTGACACGGATTTTCAGGCGTCTTGCCTGGGCATCCCCCAAATTGGAGCAGCTGCCTACTTCAAAGTATTTTTTCTGCCTGGGCGACCATGCCTCGACGTCGCAGGATTTCACTTTCAGATCCGCAAGATCCCCGGAACAGCATTCGAGCGTGCGTACCGGAATATCCAGACTGCAAAACAGGTCCACGGTATTCTGCCACAGTTTGTCGTACCAGATTTTAGATTCTTCCGGTTTGCATACTACGACCATTTCCTGTTTTTCAAACTGATGAATACGGTATACACCGCGTTCTTCGATGCCGTGTGCGCCTTTTTCTTTCCGGAAACACGGAAGATCGGAAGAGCGTCGTGTAGGGAAAGAGTGTGGTACCTT
>CAMSEJ010000198.1 GCA_947057405.1 uncultured Roseburia sp. | reverse complement strand
CCGGCGCAGCCTTCTGCGCAAACTCCCAATGCTCCTGAGATTTTCGCGAAGCCGGCGTATTATATCCGTTCTGCGAATCCCAATCCGCCGCCGGATACCGCTTCATCAAAACTCCAACCAAAACCATCACAAACGGCACAACAAAATTCAAAACCAACAAACCATACATACTCCTGCCTCCTCAACCAATCCGCACTCCGCCAACACCCTTCCACTCACCTCAAACTCCAACCATCATCAAACCTCCCACATTCCATCCAATCTCTTCAACCATCACCAAACCTCCCACATTCCATCCAATTCTAAAGCCTGCTTCACTCCCCATTCTCTCCAACAACTTACAGCCCGCATAAAACTCCCACATTTCCATCCAACCCTTCAACCTTCACAAAACTTCCAGCACTCCATCCAACCTCAAAGCCTGCTTCACTCCCCATTCCCGCCAACAACACACAGCCCGCACAAAACCTCCGCCATTCGATACCCCAGCCAGCGGGAGCCTGTGGCAGAGGGGGTGTTTCTTTCGGCATTGCGGCTGCATTTAGGGATTCTTAACAGCCCCTGCACAATCAGGAATTGGCGGACAGGACGTCCGCCAAAGTCCCTTCGCGCCATGGATGGCGCATCAAGGGACGGTTCCGTCGCCCGAAACAACTTCAAAGGGCTGTTTAGAACCCCTTAATGCAGCCGCACAGCCGGAAGAAACACCTCCTCTGCCACAGGATCCCACTGGCGGCGCGCATCAATACCCCCTCTACTCAATTGAAATCGCCGTATTCATATCATAATACCCCACCGTATTCTTCGTAGAAACCACCGTCAAATTACAAACATCATACAGCCTGTGGTACACCGTAAACTCCCCATGCGGATACCCCGTACACCCCAGCGAAAGCAGATACTCCCCGCCCTGCAGATCCATATTCTGCGAAAACGAAACCACCTGCACATCCCCGGCGCGTTTCGGCGTAATCTCCGCCTTCTCAAACATCGTATTTGTCCCGCAAAGCTCAATCCCCAAAAGGTTCTTAAACGAAAACGCGAAAATCGGCTCCGCAATATCCTCATGAAAAAGCACCTTCATCTTAACCGTCATCTTCGATCCCTTTTCAATCACATTGCTAAACCTCCCGTTCTGATCCACAAACGCAAAGTCCACAATCTCCGCCTTCTTGCTCCCATACTCAAGCACCTCCGGATTTACCGGCAGCGTACTGCGCCAGAGCGCTTTTCCCTCGCCCCGGTCCCATATTGTACGCCCGTTTTCATCCCCTTCGTCCTCCAGCTGGTTTACAAGCACCCTCTTATACAGATCCACCGCTTCCTTCGGCGTCCCCTCAAACAGCTTATGCCCCTTATTCAAAAGAATCGCCCGGTCGCAGTACTTCGTAATGCTGCCCAAATCATGGCTGACAAACAGAATCGTCTTGCCCATCTTCTTAAACTCTTCAAATTTGTGATAGCACTTCGACTGGAAAAACACGTCTCCCACCGAAAGCGCCTCATCCACAATCAAAATCTCCGGGTCAATATTAATCGCAACCGCAAACGCCAGCCGCACAAACATTCCGGAAGAATACGTCTTCACCGGCTGGTTGACAAAATCCCCGATATCCGCAAATTCCAGGATATCCGAAAGCCGCTCGTCAATCTCCTCGTCGGTAAACCCAATCATCGTACCGTTCAAATACACATTCTCAATCCCGGTATACTCCATATTAAACCCGGCGCCAAGCTCCAAAAGGGCGGAAATCCTGCCGTCCACCGTCACCTCGCCCCCGGTCGGGTTTAAAACCCCGGTAATAATCTTTAAAATCGTAGACTTCCCCGATCCGTTCGTGCCGATAATTCCAACCGTCTCTCCCTTTTTGATTTCAAAATCCAGCTTATCCAAAGCAAAATGCTCCCGGTAGCACTTCTTTTTCGTCAGGTTCAACGCATCCTTTAACCGGTCCCGCTGGCGGTCATAGAGGTGATACACCTTGCTCACCTGATCCACCTTAATTGCAATATCGCCCATGAATCCAAACTCCTTACTTGCCGCACGGCAGTCCTGTTACAGCACATCCGCGAAATGCATCCGAAGCTTTTGAAACATCCCTGTTCCAAGCCAGAGCATCGCCAGCGCAAACACCCAAAAATACACCGTCAGCCCGGGCTGTTCCCAAAAAGCCGTTTTCCCAATCAGGCTGCCGCGGTATCCCTGCACAATATAGTATAGCGGGTTTAACATTAAAATACCCTTAAGCCCGCCGCCAATCGCCATCGTATCCATATTCCACATAATCGGCGTCGCCCAGATCCCCACCTGCAGCACAATATTAATCACCTGGCTTAAATCCCGGAAAAACACCACCAGAGCGCTCGTCAGATACGTAAGCCCCAGCAAAAGCACAAACAGGCACACCGAATAATACAGAATCTGAAGCGTATAAAAATCCGGGTAATACCCGTACAGCGCATATACAAGCACCGTAAACGCCAGAAAAAACAAATGTACAAACACCGCAGAAATTACCTTAACAATCGGCAGTATGTCAATCCGGAACACCACCTTTTTCACCAGATAAGAATAATCCAAAAGCGCCCGCGTACCGCCGCTTAATGCGTCGCTGAAAAAAAACCACGGCACCAAGCCTGCCATCAGCCAAAGTAAAAACGGAATTGTCATACCTGCCACGTCGCTCACCGGAGTCGGTTTTATGCCTTTTTCAAATACAAACCAGTATACGAATATCATAATCACCGGCTGGACAAACGCCCAGATAATCCCCAGATAAGACCCGGCAAACTTTGTTTTAAAATCATTCACAGAAAGGCGGGCAATCAGCTTTCTGTCTGCTATGACCCCCGCCAGTGACAATCCCGTTCTTTTCGATCCTGCCATACGTTTCCCTCTTACTGCTTCTTTGCAGCGGTATACTCCCGGATACCGCCCCATACTTTATCCTTATCCGACAAAATCAGATCTTCCTGCGTCATCCCTTCCGGCATCGGCCAGTCTACGCCAATCTCCGGATCCTTCCACAATAACCCGCCTTCGTCGTTCGGATGATAAAAATCCGTCACCTTATAACAAAATTCGGCATAATCGCTTAACACCACAAACCCGTGCGCAAATCCCTTCGGGATAAAAAACTGCTTTTTGTTCTCCGCAGAAAGCACAACGCCGAACCACTTTCCAAACGTCTTAGAGCCTTCCCTAAGATCCACCGCCACGTCAAACACTTCCCCGTTTATCACGCGCACCAGCTTGTCCTGCGGGAAATTGATCTGAAAATGCAGCCCGCGCAAAACGCCCTTTTTGGAAGCCGACTGGTTGTCCTGCACAAACGTACAGTCAATCCCCGCCTCCTTAAAATCATTGTAATTATAAGTTTCCATAAAATAGCCGCGCGCGTCTCCAAATACGCTCGGCTCAATCACCTTAAGCCCTGCAATTCCGTTGCAGTCATCCGTCACTTTAATTTTTCCCATATCCGTATCCCCCTCTACAGCCCTTCGGCAACCTCAACCAGATACTGGCCGTAATCCGTCTTTAACAGAGGCTGCGCCAGTTTCACCAGCTGTTCTTTATCAATAAATCCCCGTTTGTAAGCAATCTCTTCAATACACGAAATATAAAGCCCCTGGCGTTTCTGGAACGCGGACACAAAATCCGCCGCCGCCAGAAGCATATCGTGATTCCCGGTATCCAGCCATGCAAACCCGCGCCCAAGCGTTTCCACCGAAAGCGTCCGGCGTCTTAGATATTCATTGTTCACGCTTGTAATTTCGATTTCCCCGCGTGCGGAAGGCTTCACGTTCTTTGCAATCTCCACCACATCATTATCATAAAAATAAAGGCCCGGCACGGCATAATTAGACTTTGGATGTTCCGGCTTTTCCTCAATCGAAAGCGCCCGGCCGTTTTCGTCAAACTCCACCACGCCGTACTCTCTGGGATCCCTGACATAATACCCGAAAATCGTCGCGCCCTTCTTCTGTTCGGTCTGCTCCGCCACACGCCGCAGCACGCGCGAAAAGCTCTGCCCGTAAAAAATATTATCGCCCAGCACCAAAGCTACGGCATCCTCCCCGATAAACGACTCTCCAATTAAAAACGCATCCGCAAGCCCTCTCGGCTCTTCCTGTACGGCATAGCAAAACCGCATCCCCAGCTGCTCGCCGCTTCCCAGCAAATCCTCAAATACCGACAGATCCCTCGGCGTGGAAATAATCAGAACTTCACGTATCCCCGCAAGCATCAGCGTTGATAACGGATAATAAATCATCGGCTTATCATAAATCGGCATAATCTGCTTACTGATTGCCTTCGTCAGCGGATAAAGCCTCGTCCCCGCACCGCCCGCTAAAATGATCCCTTTCATTGCATACTCCTCTCATGCCGCAAGAAAGAAGGCTTACCGCCGTTTACCCTAACCGTAACCCTTCTTTCCGCAAAAACCTATTTATTTTGATACATATCGTCGTAATATTTCTGGTAATCCCCGCTGGTCACATTTGCCATCCAGTCCTCATGCTCAAAGAACCATGCAATCGTCTTTTTAATCCCGTCTTTAAACATCGTCTCCGGCTCCCAGCCAATCTCGCTTTTAATCTTATCCGGCGCAATCGCATACCTTCTGTCGTGCCCCTTGCGGTCTTCCACATAGGTAATCAAATCCCGGCTGATAAGCTTCCTTCTCTCGTCGCCCTCCGGCAGCATTTCAAGAAGCGTATCCAGAATAATATGGATAATCTCAATATTCTGCTTCTCATTATGCCCGCCGATGTTATACGTTTCACCCAGACGCCCTTTTTCAATTACCATATCAATACCCTTCGCATGGTCATCCACATACAGCCAGTCGCGGACGTTCTTGCCGTCCCCGTACACCGGAAGCTTCCTGCCGTGCAGCGCATTGTTGATGATCAGAGGTATCAGCTTCTCCGGAAACTGGTACGGCCCGTAATTGTTCGAGCAGTTCGTAATATTCGCCGGAAAACGGTACGTATCCACAT
>CAMSEJ010000197.1 GCA_947057405.1 uncultured Roseburia sp. | reverse complement strand
AGATCATGCCATGTGACTGGAGTTCAGACGTGTGCTCTTCCGATCTTAGATATCCTCCGCCATAAACGGGATCATCGGCGCGGCGCATTTTGCCACGGTGACAAGCGCGGTATAAAGCGTCATATACGCGTTGATTTTATCCTGCTCCATGCCCTTTGCCCAGAAACGCTCTCGGCTTCTTCTGACATACCAGTTGCTCATCTCGTCCACAAAGCCGTCCAGCGCGCGCGCCGCTTCCGGAATGCGGTAATTGCCCAGGTTAGTATCCACGTCCAAAACCAGGCTGTTTAATTTGGACAACAGCCACTTGTCCATCACCGATAATTTATCATAACAAAGCTCGTATTTGCCCGCGTCAAACCCGTCGATATTAGCGTACAGCACGAAAAACGCATACGTATTCCAGAGCGTGCCCATAAATTTGCGCTGCCCTTCCTGTACGGCTTTCCCGTGAAACCGGTTCGGCAGCCACGGCGCGGAATTGATGTAAAAATACCAGCGGATTGCGTCTGCGCCGTAGGTCTCGAGCGCGTCAAACGGATCGACGGCATTTCCTTTGGATTTGCTCATCTTCTGCCCGTTTTCATCCTGCACATGCCCCAGCACAATAACGTTTTCATACGGCGACTGATTGAATAAAAGCGTCGATTCCGCCATCAGCGAGTAGAACCACCCGCGGGTCTGATCGACCGCCTCGGAAATAAACTGCGCCGGGAACTGCTGCTCAAACAGCTCCTTATTTTCAAACGGATAATGGTGCTGTGCAAACGGCATTGCGCCCGAATCAAACCAGCAGTCCACCACCTCCGGCACGCGGTGCATGACGCCTCCGCATTTGCCGCACCGGATCGTAACCCCGTCGATATACGGGCGGTGCAGTTCTACGTTTGCCGCGGCAGGATCCCCGCTCTTTTCGGCAAGCTCTGCCCTTCCGCCGACGCAGTCCTGATGGCCGCATTCGCATTCCCAGACATTTAACGGCGTCCCCCAGTAACGGTTCCTTGAGATTCCCCAGTCC
This sequence comes from uncultured Roseburia sp., assembly GCA_947057405.1. GTDB lineage: Bacteria > Bacillota > Clostridia > Lachnospirales > Lachnospiraceae > Roseburia_B. The sequence continues at coordinate 4,043 of CAMSEJ010000197.1, read as the reverse complement.
TGGATATTTTCGAGCCAGTCGCCGAAGCGTCCCTTGCCGATGGATTCCGGGATCCAGTTCACCGTATTGTTGTTGCGGATCAAATCCTCCTTCACCGCGGTCATTTTAATAAACCACGATTCCCGTGCATAATAAATCAGCGGCGTATCGCAGCGCCAGCAGTGCGGGTATTCGTGCTCAAATTTGGGCGCGTCAAATAACAGCCCCTTTTCTTCCAGTTCCTTTAATACCATCGGATCCGCATTTTTTACAAAGATGCCCGCATAATTTGTCTCTTCCGTCATTTCGCCCTTGCCGTTGACCAGCTGTACAAACGGCAGATCGTATTTCCTGCCGACCGCGGCGTCGTCCTCGCCGAACGCCGGGGCAATGTGTACGATTCCCGTTCCGTCGGTCATGGTAACATAGCTGTCGCAGGTAATAAAATGCGCCTTTTTATGCTGCTTTTCAATGATTTTGTCTGCAAAATCAAATAACGGAGCATATTCTTTGCGTTCCAGATCCGTGCCCTTGTACTCCTCCAGAATTTCATACGCCGCCTGCCCTTCTTCTTTCGAGAGCGCGCCAAGCACCTGATCCAGCAGGGCTTTCGCCAGATAATATACGTATCCGTCGGCTGCTTTCACCTTGCAGTACGTCTCGTCGGGATTTACGCAGAGCGCGACGTTGCTCGGCAGCGTCCAGGGCGTCGTCGTCCACGCCAGAAAGTAAGCGTCCTCCCCGACAACCGGAAACCGCGCAATGGCAGAGCGTTCTTTAACGGTCTTGTAGCCCTGCGCGACTTCCTGAGAAGACAGCGGCGTACCGCAGCGCGGGCAGTACGGGACAATTTTAAATCCCTTGTACAATAACTTTTTGTCCCAAATCTGCTTTAGGGCCCACCATTCGGACTCGATAAAATCGTCGTGATAAGTTACATACGGATCGTCCATATCCGCCCAAAATCCCACGGTTCCGGAAAAATCCTCCCACATGCCTTTGTATTTCCAGACGGATTCCTTGCACTTTTTTAAAAACGGTTCCATGCCGTAGGCTTCGATCTGGTCTTTGCCGTTTAAGCCCAATAGACGTTCCACTTCCAGTTCCACCGGAAGCCCGTGGGTATCCCATCCGGCCTTACGCGGCACGTATTTGCCTTTCATGGTCTGGTATCTTGGGATCATGTCCTTGATGACACGGGTTAAAACATGCCCGATATGGGGCTTGCCGTTTGCGGTAGGCGGGCCGTCGTAAAACGTGTACGTTTCGCCGCCTTTTCGGTTTTCCATGCTTTTTCGGAAAATATCATTGTCTTTCCAGAACTGTTCCGTCTGTTTTTCACGTTCCACAAAATTAAGGTTTGTTTCAACTTTGCTGTACATGGGTTCCTCCTTTTATTTTGGATTTAAAAAAAGCCCTCTTCCTGTAATAGGACGAAGGGCTTTGCATCGTTGTACCACCTGTTACAGCATACTTGGGAATAAGCTCCCGCATATACGATCCCCGTAACGTGGGAATGGACGTCAGCGCTTACTCTCTGTGGTACAATGGATTTCAGGCTGCAACTTGGAAGTGATATTCGGATACCTGCGACTCATACCGGCTCTCACCATCCCGGCTCGCTTTGATTTTTGCATGGCATCTTACTGTCTTCGTCATCGTCTTTTGCATAGATAGTATAAGCGGGGATATACGGGTTTGTCAAGATGGATTTTGGCTGTACCAAAGAACTCTATCCCGTTTGAAACTTTTTGCGTCCCCCGTCGGTCTAATAACCAGAACCAAACGAAAAGGAGGCGAACCCATTGAAACCACGAAAACGGCTTTCCCCCAGAAAAGCAAAGGAAGACCTTGTAGAAGCGCTGCTTATTTCCAACTACAACCGCTATTACCGGCTTGCCCTAAGCTATACCAAGAGCGAAGACGATGCGGCAGACATTGTGCAGAACAGCGCCTATAAGGCCATTAAAAACAGCGGAAGCTTAAAACAGGACTCTTACGCCGCAACCTGGCTGTACCGCATTGTACTAAATGAGATTTTTACCTTCTGCGGGCAAAAGAAAACGGAAGCCTTAGACGCCGTCTTGCATGAGCCGGAGGCGTCGGACACTTATGAAGATATCGACCTGAAACGGGCGCTTGATACGCTGCCGGCAAAGGACAAAATGATCGTTGAGTTAAAGTATTTTGAAGAGATGAAGCTTGAAGAAATTGCAGCGCTTATGCAGGAGAATGTCAATACGGTCAAAAGCCGGCTGTACCGCAGCATCAAAAAGCTGCGTCTGGCATTGGATGCATCACATACATAACGGAACAGGAGGCCAGCCATGGAAAAACAGGAAGAACGATGGAATGAAATGAAACAGGAATATAACAATTGGCAAATGCCAAACATGCAGGTGATGAAAATGAAAGAAATGATCCAAAAAGCAAAAAATGAAAACCGGAAGGAACGCCGGCGGCATCTATGGAAATGCGGCGCTGCGGCTGCGGCGGCTGCGGCTGTTTTGATTACTGTCCTGCCGAATACGTCCTCCGATATCGCATACGCGATGAGCCGTATCCCGATCCTGTCCAAATGGGTGGAGGTCGTTACGGCAAAGAGTTATCAGTATGACGACACACGGCATACAGCCGACATTCAGATTCCCGAACTGGTACCTCAAAACCCAGATGAAACGAATGCTGCGGCCGCAAAAAAATCCACCGATGAAATCAATGCGGAAATCAAAGAGATTTCTTTCCAATTAATGGAAGAATTTAAGGAAGGCTTAACACACCGGGAAGGTTACCAGTCCATGCAGGTGACATCCGAAATCGTTGCCACCACAGACGATTATTTCACCCTCAAACTAATCTGCTTCCAGTCGGCCGGAAGCGGATATGAAGAACACCATTTTTACACCATTGATTTACAGACCGGGGAACGGCTTAAGCTAAAGGATCTGTTCACGGAGGGAAGCGATTATATTTCCGTAATCAGCGAAAATATCAAAAAACAGATGCAGGAACAGATGGATGCGGATGAAACGGTAAGCTACAATCTAAATTCGGACATCCCGGAATGGAATTTTAAAGAAATTTCGGAAGACGCATCCTTTTATCTGAATGAACGGCAGGAGCTTACCGTCTGTTTTAACGAAGGGGAGGTCGCGCCGATGTATATGGGATGTGTGGAATTTACCATTCCGAATGAATTATTAGAAGCCATACGAAACTGAACAGACATCCCCTGCCGCCAGAACGGCTGCAGGGGATGTATCCGTTATCTGCATCTCCCGGAGCGCATTGTTCAAACGCGCTTTAAAGTACCGTCTCTTCCATCCTTGAAAGCACCTGCTCAACCGCCTCCGCCGCGCTCTCCTTCTGTTTGGAATTTAATTTCAGGAAATATACAAAACAGGGCGCTTTCCGATCCGCATAAAACTTCACCTTTCCGCCAAACGACGCGACAAATTCCGGAATCTTCGCCGGATCCGCCTTTGCGCGTTCAAACAGCGTAAAACGCACCTCGTCCCCCTTCTGCGCAATCTCCGTAAAATAACAGCGGTGCGCCCATGCCTTGTACTCCGCCAGCATCAGAAGGTTTTCCACAGGCTTGGGCGGATCCCCGAACCGGTCGATCAGTTCCTCTAAAATCAGTTCCTTTTCCTCCCGGTTTTCGATCCCCGCAATCCGTTTGTATAAATCCAGCTTCTGCGCCTCGTTCGGGACAAAGGAAGCCGGGATAAACGCATCCACGTCCACATCTACCGCCGTTTCAAAACGCTCCCCGGTTTCTATGCCCTTTGCCTGCTTGACCGCTTCATTTAACAGCTTGCAGTAAAGATCATACCCCACGGCCTGCATGTGCCCGTGCTGCTCTGCGCCGAGCAGGTTGCCCGCGCCGCGGATTTCCAGATCCCGCATGGCGATTTTAAACCCGCTGCCAAGCTCCGTATATTCCCGGATTGCCGCCAGGCGCTTTTCCGCTACCTCTTTGAGCATCTTATTGCGCCGGTACAAAAGGAACGCATATGCCGTCCGGCTGGACCGGCCGACCCTGCCGCGCAGCTGGTACAGCT
>CAMSEJ010000196.1 GCA_947057405.1 uncultured Roseburia sp. | reverse complement strand
GCTGTTTCCCGGACAGCTGATAAAAACAGGACCCAACGTCCACCGGCGCATTCCCCCGCTGTGTGGCCGGGGCAGTGATAGACCGTCACTTTTCTTCCGCCCAGGTCAAAGACCTGCATATCCTGAAGAATATGCTTTACAGGCTCTTTCGGCCATTCGACAATATCCCTCTCTCTATCATAAGCATAATTTTTGTTCTCCCTGTCCGCAATCAATTTCGCATAAAATTTACGTCCTGCCAATGTGGGCGGTACTGGCAGATTGCTCCAGTCGGCATCTGCCTCATGAATCCATACTTCGGCAAAAAATCCCGCACCGCCGATATGATCCGCATGGTTGTGGGTAAGTACCACATCGTAAGGCTTGTCGGTAATTTTATGTTCGATCACCCAGCGCAGATCCCCGATGCCTGTTCCTGTGTCCAAAACAAGCGCCCGCTCCTCTCCAACGATCACGAACACGGAGGCACAGTCAAATTCATCTATTTCAAATAACCCTTCTGAAAATTCATAATACGGTAATGCATGTGTCCTCATATTTTTCTCCCCTTATTTTATTTTTTTCTTTTTGCCTCCCTGATAGCAGTCAATGGCTACTGCAACCAGGAGAATCAGGCCCTTTACCACGCTCTGGAAGTTGGAATTTACTCCCATGAGTACCAGGCCGTTGTCCAGAATCCCCAGAATAATGACGCCTACTACAACGCCGCTGATCTTTCCTTCTCCGCCGCTGATACTGATTCCGCCCAGACAGGCCGCCGTCATGCAGTCGAAAGGATAACTGCTTCCCGCTCCCGGCTGGGAAGCATTCGTTCTGCCCACCATGATAACCGCTGCAATGCTGGCTGCAAAACCTGTAAATGCATAAATAAAGATCGTCAGTCTGTCCACGTTAATACCTGCAAGCCTTGCCGCTTCTTTATTTCCGCCAAGCGCATAGATTTGTCTCCCAAGATAAGTTTTATTCATAACAACCCATCCAAAGACTACAAACAACACGAAAATAATAACGGGAACCGGGATGATGCCGATATACCCCTGTCCTATCCTGGTAAAGCCTTCCGGCATTCCTGTAATGGGATAACCGCCGGTAATCAAATAGGCAACGCCTTGCAGCACTAACATCATGGACAGCGTTACGATGATAGGAGCCATATGAAGTTTGATCGCCAGAATACCATTTAAGCTTCCAAAGATACAGCCTGTCAGAATGCCGATCAATATAGCGGGAACGATCCCCAGATTCAGGTTTACCATCAGATAACCCAGTATCATGCCGACCACCGCCATTTGCCCGCCCACCGACAAATCCATGCCGCCGCCTATCATTACTGCGGATACGCCGACTACTACGATACCGAACATGGACACCTGGCGTAAAATATTTATGACATTATTCGATGACAGAAAGTTCGGCGCAAAAATTGCAAAAAAGACGAAAACAACCGCAAGAAAAATATAAATACCAAATTTCTTATAATAATCAACCCATGTTTTTTTAGTCTGTTCCATTTTCTTTTCCTCCAGATGCCAAATCCAGAATATAATTCTGATTAAATTCCTCTTTGGACACTTCTCCTGTTTTTTCCCCTTCATAAATGACGATTACCCTGTCTGACATTCCCAAAAGCTCGGGCATATCCGATGATACCATGAGAATAGATTTGCCGCTCTCTACCAGCTCATTCATCAGCTTATAAATTTCCTGTTTTGCCCCTACATCGATTCCCCTGGTAGGCTCATCAAAAATTACGATTTCGCTGTTTGCTGCCAGCGTTTTTGCAAGCACCACCTTCTGCTGGTTGCCGCCGCTTAAATTCCGCACCCGCTGCTCTAAACTCGGTGTTTTTATGCGGAATTTTTCCCGATACTCTTCCGCGGCCCGGTTTTCCTTCTTTGTATCCACAAACAATCCGCTGGAGAACGCTTTCAGATTATTGATCACCGTATTCCATTTAATCGTCATCGGCAAAAAAACGCCGTGGGCTTTGCGGTCCTCGGGAATATAACCGATTCCTGCCTGAATGGCGTCGCCGCAGCATTTAATATGTACCTCTTTTCCATGGATATATACTTTCCCTGATTCCATCGGATCGGCTCCGTAGATCACCCGCATCAGTTCTGTGCGCCCCGCTCCCACCAGTCCGGCAAATCCAAGGATTTCTCCCCGGTGCAGGGCAAACGATATATTCCTGTCTCCGTTTCCATAAAGGTTTTCCACCCGCAATACCTCTTCGCCCACATCTACTTTCCTGGATGGATAACTCTCCTTCAGCTCTCTCCCGGCCATCATGGCGATCAGTTTCCTGCGGTCGATATCCGCCATCTTTTCCGTTCCTACATAAGCGCCGTCCCGCATAACTGTCACCCGGTCCGCTATTTCGAACAGTTCTTCCAGGCGATGGGAAATATAAATGATCGTCACGCCCTTTTTTTTCAGATCCCGCACGACGCGGAAGAGCGTGTCCACCTCGCTGACCGTCAAAGGCGCCGTAGGTTCATCCATAATCAATATCTTTACCTCTTTGCTGACTGCTTTTGCGATCTCCACGATCTGCTGGCAGGCCGGGGATAAATCCCTGACCGGTTTCGACACATCGATTTCCACCTGCATCTCATCAAACAGCTCTTTTGCCCGGCGTTCACGCTCCTTAATATTTACGAAAATTCCTTTGGAAGTTTTTTCACCCAAAAAAACATTTTCCGCCGCGCTGATCCCGGGTACTAATGTAAATTCCTGGTAAATGACGCCGATTCCCTGCTCTTTTGCCAGTTTAGGAGTCATCTCGGAAAATTCTTTTCCGTTTACGGCAATCGTGCCGGAAGTCGGTGTAATCGCACCGGATAAAGTCTTGATCAGCGTCGATTTTCCCGCTCCGTTTTCTCCGATCAGAGCATGAACTTCCCCTTCCTCCACATCGAAAGAGAGATGATCAATGGCGCGCACTCCCGGATAATCTTTCGTGATCTCCCTCACACTTAATATTGTATTCGCCATACTCGTTTCCTTTCAAAAAAATGCCCGTTTTCCGGGCATTTTTTGTTGCTCTTGTCCTGTTTATTCTGTATAATACTCATCGATATTAGCAGCGGTAACGCTGATTGTCTCTGATGTTACAACATCATCAAATGTCTCGCCATTTAAAACACGTTCCGCATATTCAGCCATCATAGGCGCAAGAGGAGTAAACATTACCGTACCCTTCTGCGGGTCTCCTGCTTTAATTCCTGCCATCGCCTGTGCCGTACCGTCACAGGAAAAAATACCAAAGTTTTCCGTATCAACACCTGCTGCTTTCGCCGCTTCCATAGATTCTACTGCCGCAGCATCGCCGTAGCAGACGATACAGTTCAAATCCGGGTATTTCTGCAGCATATTTTCCGTAGTGGAAGTACCCGCGCCGACCACATCTTTTCCGATATCTACCACTTCCAGTATTTCGGCATCCTTTGCCTTCTCAGCGATCGCATCCTGGATGCCCTGTCCGCGGTTCTGCATATCCTGGTTCTGCACCGTCGTATAAACTACCACTTTTCCCGCGCCGCCAAGCTGGGAATTGATCCACTCGGACGCCATCTCGCCGATCTGCACGCCAACCGCATATTGGTCAGTGTTTATACACACATCATAAACTTCCGTCTGTACGCCGCACTCCATAATCTTTACGCCCGCCGCCTGTGCATCTGCCAAAGCGGAATCGCAGGAGCTGTCGGATACCATGGCAATAATTACATTACAGTTCCCCGTCACCATATTTTCAATGCTGGTCACTGCCTTTGCAGAATCATTGTCAAAGCTCACGGATACATATTCCCATCCTCTGTTCGCACATTCCGTTTTTAATCCATCGTCAATCGAAATAAAAAATTCTGTCTGCAAAGTCGGCGCTAAAAATCCGATTTTATAACTCTTGCTTCCCTCTGCCGCCTCTTCGCTTTGTGCCGTTTCTTCGCTTTCCGAAGCTTCCTCTGTTCCTGCTTCCGCCGCGGGTTCTTCTGCCTTTCCGGCTTCCGGTGCGGAACCGCACCCTGTCAATACAGTTACTGCCAGCGTCAGGCCAAGCAGCATGCTCAATAATTTCTTAGTCATATGATACCTCCCATTGATTGAATTGATAATTTTACTTTACCTTTTCAAGACGTTTCTTTCAATGAGGGGATTTCTGGAATTAGGGGGACGATTCTCGGTTCTTTTTTCTGACGCCGAGCGCCAGCGCCACAAGGATAATGCTTCCCTCCAGTATATTTTCAAAACGGTACAGGTAGCCGCTCCCTGTCAGGAACGTAACCGCCAACGTCACCGCCAAAGCGCCGGACAGCATTCCGAATATACGTCCTTTTCCTGTATTTGGAAGAACGCCGCCCAAAAACACCGCCGTGAGGATTTGATAGAGATAAGTCGCGCCCAATGCGCTGTTGCTGCTCCCTGTGCGGAACATAAGAAATGCGGCAGATATGGAAAAAAATAACGAAGCAAATAAATGGACCGCTACGGAAATGCCAAAACATTTCACGCCGTTTTCCCGGGCCAGCGGCAGATTCTCCCCTAACATCCTGCAATACTTTCCATAATAGGTCTTTTCCAGAAAAAAAAATGCCCCTGCCACACAGAGAACAGTTACCGCCAGTTCCATCCCTATATAAATATTGCCCCGGTAGCTTTCCCGCAGTTCTGGTATGACTATGCCTGTATAATCTACCGTTGCCAAAAGGACGTTAGACAGGATCACCTGCCTGGCCAATGTGAAAATAATAGAAGGAACACGCAGCTTCACGAGAAAAACTGCCTTCAGAAACCCGAGAAAAAAATTAAAGAAAAGAATGCCGATGCATCCCACCCAGACGGGACAGCCTCCGGCAATCAGAAAAATTCCAATCAGGGCGGATGCGGAAAGCTGTGCCGCAAAAGCAAGATCGATCACTCCGCCGATCATCTCCAGCGACACGCCCACCGTCAAAAGTGTAATCAGTGATATCTGTCTGATGAGAAAAGAAAGATTTATCATTTTTTGCCTCATTAGATCGGAAGAGCACACGTCTGAACTCCAGTCACATGGCATGATC
>CAMSEJ010000195.1 GCA_947057405.1 uncultured Roseburia sp. | reverse complement strand
TTTCTTGTGCTTTGCTTCGGAAAAATCGAGTATCGGGTGGTAACGTCTACGGAATGCATCACGGGGGCAATGCACAGTACGGCATTTTTTACCCTGTACCAGCACGACTGGTCCTTTATTACAAGAGGGCACGAAGGGCTGGATAATTCCGTGTTTGATTTGTTTCAGTATGTGGCGGATCACCTTTCGGAAGAGAAGATGGTGCCGCTTTTAACCGAAGAAAACGATTATGGGCAGACCTATCTGTACGAAGGGGCAAGCGGCTACGATTTTCCGGATTTTTATGAGTGGCGCCACACCAAAAAAGAGCTTCGGCAGGCGTTTTACGACTGGGAGGTGCGGTATGCGGTAATGATGAAGGGAACGCAGTTTGAGAAGGAGCACGGGGAGGATACGCTGGGGAGCAAAAACGTTAAGATCGAGTTTGAAAACGAAGCGGGATATGTTTTAAGCCTGGATCTTTTCCGCCAGGTCTCTGACCGGGAAGAATGAATAAGGAGATTTCTATGTATGTAAACCAAGACGCGGCATTACTCAGACAAATAGAACAGGAGAAGGGCTCTGTCTCTGCGGATTTGGGGGATTTTGCAAAATTTTTGGCATATACCCATGACGACGGGCCGGACGATGTCGAAACGGAGCCGCAGCGGCACGGAATCCGCAGATTAAAAGGGACGCCTGCCTGGGCGCTTTTGTACCCGGCGAGAAAAGGGTACCACGCCGCCCGGTTCATCCGCCAAAACGGCGTGTCCGGCGTTGTCCGGAAAGCGGAGCATGCTCTGACTGACAACCGCTATGCCAGGCGCAAGGAGGCCAGAAAATATCTGACCCGGATAATGCCGACCGAAGAGGAGAAGAAAAAACAAAGAGAGCGGAAGTTTCCGGATGATTTGAAAATCAGCGTGCTGGTTCCGCTGTACAATACGCCGGAGCCGTTTTTGCGCGCTATGATTGCTTCGGTAACCGGGCAGACGTATCAGAACTGGGAGCTCTGCCTGGCGGACGCGTCAGACAGCGATTCGGGCAGGGTAGCGGAGGTTGTGAAGGAATACGCCGCATCCGATCTGCGCATTCGGTACAGCAGGCTTAATCAGAACGGCGGTATTGCGGAAAATACGAATGCGTGTATCCGCATGGCATCCGGGACGTATCTGGCATTGTTTGATCACGATGATGTGCTGCACCCTTCGGCGCTGTACGAATGCGCCAAGCGGGTGGAACGGGACGGTGCGGATTTTATTTATACGGATGAGGTTACGTTTGAGGGAGATGATCTGGAAAATATTGTCACATACCATTTTAAGCCGGATTTTTCGGTTGACAATTTAAGGGGCGTCAACTATATCTGCCATCTGAGTGTGTTCAAACGGTCTTTGTTAGAGAAGGTGGGGATGTTTCTTCCGGAGTACGACGGAAGCCAGGATCACGACATGATCTTAAAGCTGACGGATGCGGCGGAGCGGATCTGCCATATTCCGAAGGTTCTTTATTTCTGGCGCAGCCACAGTATGTCTACGTCGCAGAATTTGGATTCCAAATCGTATGCCATAAAGGCGGGCAGGAATGCGGTACGGGACGCGGAGCTGCGCAGGGGCTGTCCGGCTCAGGTACACAGCGCGCAGATTTGCAAAACCCATTACAGGATGCGGTATGAAATCGGAAGCCCGAAGATTTCGGTTCTGATTTATGCCATGGGTCAGGCAAAGGGGCAGGTTGCCCGGACGGCGGCGGGCGTGGAAAAGCTCTCTACTTACCGGGATCGGGAGCTTTTGTATGCGCTGTCTATGGCGGAGCTTTCCGAGGCGATTCGCGAGGCATCGGGAGAATATGTCCTGCTTCTTGCGGCGGGAATTTTGCCGGTGACGCCTTCGTTTGCGGAGGAGCTTTTGATGTTTGCCCAGAGGAAGGACGTCGGCCTGTGCGGGATGCAGGTGCTGGACCGAAAAGATCTGATTTTCAGTTCCGATATCGTGACGGGACCGGTCAGCAACATGCTTGCGCTGGAGGTGAACCGCGGGATGTCTTATGACGCGCCGGGTTATATGGGCAGGAATTATTATGCCCACAATGTTTCCGCCGTATCCGGATATGCGTGTATGGCAAAAAGAGAGGAATTGTCATTGCTGTGGGAGCAGGGCAGTACAAAAAGCCCGCTGGCAAGGACATTAGAGGTATGCTTTTTGCTCAGGCAGCAGGGCAGGCAGGTGGTGTTAAATCCCTATGCGCTGTGCCGGGCGGCAGAGACAGACGATTACGGCGGGTTATCCGCCGCAGACGCGCAGAAGCTGATGATCACGTACCGGGATCAGATTACCGCGGGCGATCCGTTTTATAACAGAAACCTTTCGCTGGAACGGTACTGGCAGAAGAGATAGGAGATAGGATGATAAGCGATTTTGATTTGGAAGGGAAAAACAAATTTCAAAAGGCAGTTTATTACCTCAGAAATTACGGCGCGGGTTATACGGTGAAAAAAGCGTTGCGCAAGCTTGGGATTCCGGTAAGCGAAGCCTCGGAGTATATGCTCTGGTGCAGAAAAAACGCCGTATCCCGGGAGGGGCTGGCCATGCAGTCCGGCAGCAGCCTGTCCGGCTTAATGAATTTTGTGATCGTAGCGGAGGAAGGGACTGATTTTAAGCGCGCCGGATGGGATCGGCAGACCTGCCGGCAGGTTCAGACTGCAAAGTTTAAGGGAATTACGACGCTTACGGAACTGTTAGAGACGTATGAGGACGGGGAAATATTCGTCTTTTGCGGCGGGAAGGTCAGGGTGCAGCCGCAATACCTGTTTGAGATCATGCTTGCTTTCAGAACGACCCCGGAAAAAAACGCCGGCAGGCTTCGCCCGCAGCACGAGGCGCTGCCGGATCTGGTTTATACCGACGAGGACAGCTGCGCCGGGAAAAAACGGTTCCGTCCCTTTTTTAAGCCCGATGCCGATATGCAGATGCTGCTGAATTTCCCCTATCTGGGGGAATGCTTTGCGGCAACACGCGGCCTTCTGGAAGAAACGGACAAAAAGGCGGGGCGGATCGTACTGACCTCGGACGGCTGGTACGAGCTGTCACTGCAGGCATTCCCACTGGCAAAGAATGTCTGCCATATTCCGAAAGTATTGTTTTCCAACGTAGTGGACGGGCCGGACCAGACGGAGTTTGTCCGCAGTACGAACCCGCAGAATGAGGAATGCCTGCGGCAGTTCCTGGAAGCGGAGCATATTCCGGCAGAAGTCATAAAATCGGACGTACCCGGATTTTTCCATGTCCGGCAGACGCTAAAAGAGGAACCGTTGGTCAGCATTATCATTCCGAACAAGGATCATACAGAGGATTTGGATCTCTGTCTGTCTTCTCTGGCACAAAAAAGCAATTATACGAATTATGAAGTGATTATTGCAGAGAATAACAGTGAAAAGCCGGAAACCTTTGCGTTTTATGAGTCGTTAAGCAGGCGGGATTTACGAATCCGCGTCGTGACCTGGGATGGGCCGTTTAATTATTCCGCTATCAATAACTTTGCCGCAGGGCATGCAAACGGCAGCCTGCTGCTGTTTTTAAACAACGACACGGAGTTTATGGATGCAGATTCCCTGCGTGAGCTGGTGAATTCCGTATCAAAGCCCGGGGTCGGCGCCTGCGGGGCGATGCTGTATTACGGAGACAACACCATACAGCATGCCGGAGTCATTATCGGGATGGGGGGATTTGCCGCCCACGCCCTTTGGAGCTTAACGGACCGGGACGGGCAGTATTTCCCGTTTTCGCTGTGCGAGCGGCAGGTCAGCGCCGTGACCGGGGCATGTTTGATGGTAAGGCGGGAGGTATTTGAAGAAGTGGGCGGTATGGAGGAGGAATTTGCGGTTGCGCTCAATGATGTGGATTTCTGCATGAAGGTACGCGCGGCGGGCTATCATATCCTGTTTAATCCGTATGCCAGGCTGTATCATTACGAATCCAAATCCAGGGGATATGAGGATACGGCAGAGAAGCAGGCGAGGTTTAAGCGGGAGATAGACCGGTTCCAGCAGAAATGGGAGCAGGAGATCCGGGCAGGGGATCCGTATTACAATCCGAACCTGACGCTGCACCGGGCGGATTATTCGATGGATCTGTAAAGACGAAGTATTTTTTGCGGCTGCAAGAAACATGAAGGATAAAACGATGAAAGAAAAATCAACTTTGGCCAATATATTTTACAACAGCTTTGGCACGATGTTTTACTACGGCTGCCAGTGGCTGACGACTCTGCTTGTCGTCCGGCTTTCCGGGTACCGGGACGCGGGGGTATATTCGATTGCGATGACTTTTACCGCGGCGTTTGCGATTCTTGCCCTTTATAATACCAGGCAGTACCAGGTTGCGGATGTGTCGGGCGAATATTCTGACTGCACCTATATCCGTTCCCGCTACCTGGCAATGGCGATTGCGTTTCTGATATGCTTTGCCGGGCTTTTTTTCAATGAATATACGCCGTACCAGTGGGGCGCCGTTCTGCTGTATATGCTTTTTAAATGCGTAGAAGCATGGGTGGATGTTTATCACGGCGTGGATCAGAAGAACGGGCGGATGGATTATGTCTGTTATTCCTATATTATCCGCGGGATTCTGATGCTCGGCGGTTTCTGCGGCATCCTGTATCTTACGCAGAACCTGGTGCTTGCGATCGGAGGCATCGCGTTGTTTACCGGAATGGTTGCGGTATGCTATGACAGGCGTATTGCGCGGCGTTTTATTTCGGAACGGGATTCTTCGGATGCCGCGGCGCTCAAAAGGCTGATGCTTGCCATGATTCCCCTTGTGATCGTGGCGGTTACGAATAACCTTTCGATTTCCCTGCCGAAATATTTTCTGGACCGCTATTACGGGGAAACGGTGCTCGGGTTTTACAGCTCCGTTGCCACGCCGAGCCTGATTGTGCAGGTCGGCGCACAGACGGTTTTTATTCCGTTAATCCGACCGCTTGCAGACCGCTTAAAGGATGACGACAGAGAGGGATTCCTTGGCATTTTAAAAACGGTCGGCGTGGTTTTTGCCGGATTGTCCGTACTGGCGCTTGCCGGGTCGGCGCTGCTCGGGGAGTGGTTT
>CAMSEJ010000194.1 GCA_947057405.1 uncultured Roseburia sp. | reverse complement strand
CGTGTGCTCTTCCGATCTGTTCGGCCGCTGTGTTCTGGCTCCGGCCGGAACACAGGCACGCGCGAAGCATCCGCACGTTTGTGGCAAACCTGGCGGTGGCGGCGGGGACTGCCCTGCTTTACGGGGTGCTTTTGTATCCGAGGCTGACGGACAGCCTGTGGGATATGGGCTCGGTGTATGAAAACGAGGGCGTTGTGGCCGGGTTTCTTTCTCATTGCAAATATGCCGGCTACCGCAAACCGAAAAAGTATTCCGAGCAAAGGCGTCAGGAAGTTTTGGACCGCGTCGTGCCGGAGAAAGCAAAGGAGGGGAAGGTTTCCGCGAAAAATATCATTGTGGTGATGAATGAGTCCTTTACGGATTTCCGCATGATCGGAGATCATTCCCTGGGGGATGCGTATATGCCGTATGTGGATTCTCTGTCGGACAACGCGTTAAAGGGGACGCTTTATGTATCCGTATACGGCGCGGGGACGTCGAATACGGAGTTTGAAGCGCTGACCGGGGCGTCGTGCGCGTATGTTCCTGCCGTACCCTACCAGACGGTGATCGACCGGGACGTAGATTCGCTTGCCACGGTCTTAAAGGAAGAGGGATTTTATACAGAGGCATTCCATCCGTACCTTGCGGCCAACTGGAACAGGGATCGGGTGTATCCGTATATGGGATTTGACCGGTTTCGTTCCATGGCGGATATGGATGTGGGAGAAGAGGATATGCTGCGGTGGTGTGTCAGTGATTACAGCGATTACCGGGAGATTATCCGCTCCTATGAGGAGCATGAGGGGGAACGCTTTTTTCTGTTTAACGTCACGATGCAGAATCATGGAGGCTATGCCGATCTGTTTGAGAATTTTACGAATACGGTGGATTTGTCTGCTTATGGGGATTTTGCGGAAGCGGAAGCCTATCTGACGCTGGTACAGGAGAGAGACCGGCAGTTAAAGGGATTGATTGACTATTTTTCGGAACAAGACGAGCCTACGCTTATTTGTTTTTTCGGGGATCATCAGCCGTGTCTGGAGGACGGGTTTCTGGAAACGCTTTACGGGAAGCCGCTGGACGAGCTGACTCTGGAGGAAAAGCATCAGCAGTTTATGGTGCCGCTTGTTTTGTGGAGCAATTACGGGTTAGAGGAGGTGGAGCTGGACCGGATCAGCGCCAATTACCTGCCTGCCCTGATATTAAAGGAAGCGAACCTTCCGATGCCTGCGTATGAATCCTTTTTATGGCAGCTTTACCAGGAATATCCGGTCATTGCCGGAATCGGTATATGGGATAAAGAGGGAAATTACTACCGCTCATTGGAGGATGTGGGGGCGGATGCTCTGACGGAATACGGATGGCTTCAGTACGGCAGGCTGAAAAAGAAGCAGGCAGTGAAAAGATAAGCCTTTTCAAATAGCAGGAATCTGTTATACTGGAGTTATAAACTGCAGAAAGCATGTTAAAAGATAAAACGAATCGAGGTGCGTTAATTATGGGTAAAACAACATTAATGATCATGGCAGCGGGCCTTGGTACCCGCTTTGGCGGCGGGATCAAGCAGCTTGCCCCGGTGGGGCCGTGCGGGGAAATCCTGATGGATTACTCCATTTACGATGCAATGGAGGCAGGATTTGACGAGGTGGTATTTATTATCCGCCATGATCTGGAACAGGATTTCAAAGAAGTTATCGGCAACCGGATCGAAAAAATCATTCCGGTGAAGTATGCGTTCCAGGAGCTGGATGCACTGCCGGAGGGCTTTACGGTGCCGGACGGGCGCAGTAAGCCCTGGGGGACGGGGCAGGCGCTGCTGGCGGCAAGGGGATTGGTGGACAACCCGTTTGTCGTGATCAATGCGGACGATTATTACGGCAAGGAAGCATACGGGAAGCTGCATGAGTATCTGACCTCGGGCAGGGAGACGCCGCCCGGGATTTACGATATCTGCATGGCAGGGTTTATTTTAAAGAATACGCTGAGTGAAAACGGCGGCGTGACAAGGGGAATCTGCGAGGTTAACGGCGGCGGGATTCTGCAGAAGGTGACGGAAACGTATGATATCCAGTTTGCAAACGGGGTGCTCAGTGCAAGGGAAGAGGACGGCACAGAGAACATTTTAAATGCCACGCAGCACGTATCCATGAATATGTGGGGGCTGCGGCCGGAATTTCTGGACGGGTTAGAGGGCGGCTTTACGCGCTTCTTATCCGGCTTAAAGCCGGGAGACGTAAAATCGGAATATCTGCTTCCCAGGATTATCGACAATTTAATCCAGGAAGGAAGGGCGAGAGTGAAGGTTTTGGAAACGAAGGACAGATGGTTTGGCGTTACGTACCGGGAAGACAGGCAGAGTGTGACGGACGCCATCCGGGAATTGACAGAACGGGGGATTTACAAAGAGAAATTGTTTTAAGATACGGCAAAAGGAGATGACAGAATATGCAGATGAGAAAGAACGGCAGCATACGGGCCGTCAAAGCAGTGTTGTTTTTGCTGTTTGCGGCAGTCTGGCTTGCAGCGGCAAGACCGGAACCTGTGCGGGCAGCCACGCAGCAGGTTTCGGTAACCTCCTGCAAATTAAATGCCAAAGGCAAGAAGCTTACTGTGAAGGCAAAAGTAAAATCCAAGACAAAGGCAATGGGCAAGAAGCTGTACCTGCTTGCCCTGAATGCGAATGTGTCCGAAAGTGGTAAAAAAAGTGCAACGCCCGTTGCTTCGGTAAAAGCAAAAAAGGGGACGGTAACGTTTCAAGTCAATTATAAGGGCTCCATGCTTTACCAGAAATTTGTGGTGGCATACAAAAAGAATAAGAAGTACCAGATTGTCAGCGACGCGCGCTATATTACGAATCCGGAGGTACTTGCCGTGTATACCGGCAAGGGGCCGTCGGCATCCTCCAAAAAAGGGCTGCAGGTAGAGGAGCTGTCGGATTCCCTGGAAATCGGGACGCAGCACGCCCTGATCAACTGGACCTTCAATTCGCTGCTGAATAACAATGCCGCCCGAAAGACGGAATATACATATAAGGGTAAAACGTATTATTTTGACGCGGATCAGCTTGCGCGCAACGACGAACAGGTACGTGCCTATAATGCGGCGGGCGTAAGGGTGAGCATTATATTGCTTTTGCCGAAGGATTCTGCTTCAAGCGGAACGGCTTCTATGCAGTTTGGCGGAAATGCATATACCAAGTTTTCTTCTTTTAAAACGACTTCTGCCGCAGGATGCCGTACATTCGAGGCGGTTATGACGTTTCTTGCAATGCGCTACGGGACAAAGGAGAATCTGGTCTGCGGCTGGATACTGGGCAATGAGGTCAACAGCGCCGCTATCTGGAACTATGGCGGCGGGAAGAGCTTAGATGCCTATATGGCGAATTATGCCAGGGCGTTTCGGATTTGCTACAATGCCGTAAAAAGCGTCAGTAAGCATTCCAGGGTTTATATCAGCTTAGACAACAACTGGACCCGGGATCTGGACGGAAAGGGCAAGCAGTATTTCGGAGCGAAGGCTACGGTCGATAAATTTTATGAGAAGTTAAAAGCACAGGGAAAAATCAGCTTCCAGATTGCGTTCCATGCGTATCCGCAGGGGATGTCCGATCCGATATTCTGGGACGATACTCAGGCGACAAGCTCGAAAAATTCGCCGCTTATCAACTTTAAAAATATTAAAGTGCTGACCAGTTACGCCAAAAACCAGTTTGGGAAAGACTGTACGGTTCTGCTTTCCGAGCAGTCGTTTAATTCGAGCAGAGGACAGGAGGTGCAGGCGGCAGCCTATGCCTATGCGTATTATATCAGTGAGGGCAACAGCCAGATTGAGGCATTTATTTACGGCCGGGAATTTGATCATCCGGAGGAGATGAAAAGCGGGTACCACTGGGGGCTTTGCGACAACTGGCACAGCAAGCGCCTGATCTGGAGCGTGTTCCAGTATATCGACTCGAAGGATTCGTTTACGTTTACCGATCCGCTGTTAAAACATACGAACCTGAAAAAATGGACCAAAATCAGCGGACATAAAAAAACAAAATTTACAAAGATGGCGTCGAAGCGAAAGAAAGGAACGGTACAGTCGGTTACGCCTGCGTCGTCGACGTCGCTTACCGTGGCATGGGAAAAAATGAATACCGGAGACGGCTATGAAGTTTACCGCAACGGAAGCAAAATTGCTACGATTACCGGCAATTCCGAAGTGACGTATACGGATAAGAAATTAACCACGGGTTCTGCGCATATGTACCAGGTGCGTATGTTTAAGGATGCGCCGGACAGGCGGATTTACGGGGATCTTTCCGAAGGCGTCTGGGGGACCGTGACGGCGCCGCAGGCAGCGTTAAACGAGAAGAACTGCGAGGTTTCGGGCAATGTGATAAAGGTTGCCTGGACGAAGCTGTCGGACGTGTCGGGATTTGAGGTGTTCCGGTCAACGGAGGTAAACGGGAATTATACGCTGCTTGCGTCGGTGGCGGGAGATAAGACTTCCTATAAGGATTCCGCTACGGTTTCCGGAACGACTTATTTTTATAAGGTGCGTGCGTTTACTGCGGAAGGCGGCGTGAATTATTACGGCGCGTTTTCCGGTGTGACGGAGCAGCTAGCGCGTATTCAGGTTACGGCGGGTATTATAAACGGCAAGGTTGTGATCAACTGGACCAAATGGCTGAATGCAGAGCGTTACCGTGTGTATTGTAAGCCGAAAGCGGCGGCAAGCTATGTGCGTATGAAGACGCTCAACGCGCTTACGTATGAGTGCAGCCAGTATACCGATGCGGCGGGACAGAAGGTGGATTTTGTTGTCGGAGAAATTTACAGCTTCCGCGTGCGGGCTGATTTTGGAGACGGGACATACAGTAAATATTCGAATGAGGTGGATCTTGTAATCGACGGGCAGATGCAGCCGGCAGTGATTTCGGATGTGGATGCAGAGGCAGAAACGGAATCGGATGGGATGCCGGAGAATGAGCCTGAGACGGAATCGGGAGAACTGCCGGAACCGGAGTCGGAGTCAGAAGATGAGCCGGAGAGTGAGCCTGAGACAGAACCGGGAGAGAGATCGGAAGAGCGTCGTGTAGGGAAAGAGTGTGGTACCTTGTGTA
>CAMSEJ010000193.1 GCA_947057405.1 uncultured Roseburia sp. | reverse complement strand
CATCAGAAACGCTACCCGGTAAGAATCCGTATCCGAAAGCTCCCTGTCGCCCCGGGTGACTAAAAGGTACGGGTAAGGGATGCCGTTTCTGTCTGCGTCGAACCCGTTTTCTGCCAGCTCCTTTGTCTGCTTTCCGGTCAGTTCCATCACGGCATACTCTCCGTCAAATGTCGGGCAGATGGTGCTTATGATGTCAAGGTTGATTTTTCCCGCATACAGCTTGCCGGTAATACCGGAACGTAATTCTTTGCGTCCTTTGTGGTATTCTCCGATCGGGATCAGAACCGCGTCCGTATCCGCGGCGCTGCCCAGTGCCCTGCCGATTAACCGGGCCGTTTCTTCCAGGGTAAAATCGGCGGTGCTTTCGCAGAAATAAAGCTGATCCGAGGAAGATAAGCTGTTTTGCTGCAGCGTATCCATCCGGGCAATGCACTTTGCTCCGTCCATGCCGTTTTCTCCGCGAAACCATTCTTTAAACGCCTGCCCGATATCAGACAGGGTGTTTTCCCAACGGGCGTAAGTCATCCGGAATGCCCGGCCTTCCCGCATCGCTTTTTGCGCATCGTAAATCATGGAATCCTTTGCAACGTTGTCCGTGTCCAACACGCTCATGACACAGGGGGTATCTTCGCGGATAAACGCCGCCTGTCCGTCCGGTGAGTACAGCAGCGAGAGGATGCGCAGGGCGTTTTCCAGTTTTTTTTCATTGCCGGGTTCGGTCAGGCGTTTGCTGATCCCGATGTAGCTGGTTGGGTTGTACATATAGATGTTTTTGCTGCCGTCTTTGCTCAGGTAAGGCATCATGCCGATTTTATCGCCGGTCTCCGCAAATTCGGTAATATTGAGCGTAACCACTGCCGTAAAAAATACGGCCTTACGATTGCCCAGATAGTCTAATATCAGATCCGGATTATTCCGGTCATCAGGGTCCGTGTAAAACATTCCGATATTATGATATTGCCCGGCGTAGTCGATTGTGTCTTCCCACATGCCTTCTGCAGTCTGATTTCCCGCCAGAAACCCTTTTTCCCATTCGGCCCCGTCCGGTGTGGTAAGCCAGTCGGTTTTGGCAAGGTTAAATACGGCGGAAAAGGTGTTGCCGGTAAGCTGTGTGCCCAGGACGCCCGGGATCAGCCCGGCTTCTTTGATTTCGGCGCACAGCGCTTCTAATTCGGTGAAATTTTCGGGAACCTGCCATTCGTGTTCATTCATCAGGGTCTTATTGTAAAAAATGCCGTGCATGGCATAGTTGACAGGCAGAAGATAGATCCCGCCGTCTATGGAGTTTTGATCCAATACGGAAGTCGGGAAGCCGTTTATAAAATCATAGCCGGACAGATCGGCCAGCCGTTCTTTTGCCAGTTCCCCGTCCAGTATCTGCGACGTAATGAAGATATCGGAGATATCGTCTCCGCGCATCTGCGCCCAGCTGTAGCCGGTGCGGTTATTTCCGGTATAAGAGATAAAATCCAGGTCGATGTCCGGGCAGGTTTCGTCCAGTAAATCCAAAAATTCATCGTAACCGCTCCAGGTGCCCCAGGTCAGTGCATCGGTGTGCTCTAAAGAGGACGGAGACGGAGCGCAGGAGGACAGCAGTAGCATTGCACCTGTCAGAACTGCGGCAGTACGGCGGATAAATTTGTTTGCCATTCGGGTATGTCCTTTCTGTTTGGGATTTTAATTTCAATAATTATACCACCCGGAGGGGGAAAAGGCAATAAGATGGATTTATATATTGAAAGGCAGTGGATTTAATGTTATACTCCGAAGTATATCTATGCTTTTTTATAAAAACAGAAGAAAAACAGGGGTCATAAAAATCGGCACACAATTATCAGATATCTGCAAATACGATCTGGAATCAGGAGGTCAGGAATACATGGAAGCATACAAAACAGAATTTATTGAGTTTATGGTAGAAAGCAACGTATTAAAATTCGGCAGCTTCACACTGAAAAGCGGCCGCAAATCCCCGTTTTTTATGAATGCGGGGGCATATACGACCGGTTCGCAGCTGATGCGCTTAGGTGAATTTTACGCGAAGGCCATTCACGATTGCTACGGGACGGATTTTGACGTTTTATTTGGGCCGGCATACAAAGGGATTCCGCTTTGCGTTACGGCGTGCATTGCTTTTTCCAAGCTGTACGGCAAAGAGATACGCTACTGCTCGAACCGCAAGGAGGTAAAGGATCACGGAGATACCGGGATTTTGCTGGGGAGCAGGTTACAAGACGGCGACCGTGTCGTAATTATCGAAGACGTTACCACGTCCGGCAAATCCATTGAAGAAACATTCCCCATTTTGAACGCGCAGGCGGATGTCCGGATCGTGGGATTGATGGTTTCCTTAAACCGGATGGAAGTGGGACGTTCGGGAAAAATAAGCGCGCTGGATGAAATCCGCGAAACATACGGTTTTCCTGCAAATGCGATTGTGAGCATGGCAGAGGTGACAGAGTACCTTTATAACCGTCCCTGCCGGGGCAGCGTTGTCATTGACGATGCGATCAAATCGGCAATAGACGAATACTATAAAGAGTACGGGGTAAAGTAGGGTTTTGAAAAAAGAGGATACCGGAAGGTTATTATACGCGTTGAAAATTCTCCTGTTTACGGCTTACCTTGCATTTTTGTGTTATTTTTTGTTTTTTGCGGAAAGCATGGGAAGGGGATTTACGGAACGGACATATCATTATAACCTGATGCCGCTGAAGGAAATATGCCGTTTCTGGACACACAGGAGGGCGCTTGGATTCTGGTCGGTTGCCCTGAACTTAGTCGGCAATGTCGTGGCGTTTATTCCGTTTGGCATGTTTCTGCCCTGGCTGTACGGGAAGTGCCGGCGGTTCTGGCTTACGGTATGGTTCAGTTTTGAATTCAGCCTGCTGGTAGAAACCATCCAGCTTGTGTTTAAGGTGGGAAGCTTTGACGTGGATGATATTTTGCTGAATACACTGGGCGGTATGCTGGGGTTCTTAGGATACCGCATCTATGTATTTGTGAGAAAGAGGATCGCATGAGGGACAGAAAACACTACAAATTTACCGGAAAAAAACATTCAAGGAGAGGGATGCTTGCCTGCGCGGTTGCGGCGGCATCCATCTTTGCGCTCGTCTATCTGGTTTTATCGTCGTTTCGGCAGAAGGGGAACGGGGGCGCATATTTAGGCGGCATTGGGATACTGGCATTGATTGCGGCATTTGCGGCGCTGATTCTTTCGGTCGGAAGCCTGCGGGAGGAGGATTCCTTCCGGGGGTTTTCGGTGGCATCCGTACTGCTTTCCGTACTGGCGGCCGGAGCCTGGATTGCATTGTATGCCGCTGGTTTTTTGCTGACATAATTTAATAAAGGACGGAAAGGAAGAACAATGGAACGGTTAGAACGGCAGCTCCGGTTTTTGCTGGAGTTAGATAAGCAGAAAGAAATTGTCCGACAGACGTATCTGGCGGACGCAAGCCGCAAGGAGGGCGACGCGGAACATGCCTGGCATCTGGCGGTGATGGCATTTTTGCTGGCGGATTACGCCAATGAGGAAATTGACGTTTTAAAAACCATTAAAATGGTGCTTCTGCACGACGTGGTGGAGATTGACGCCGGAGATACGTATGCCTATGATACGGAGGGGAGCAAGACGAAGAGAATACGGGAGGAACGCGCTGCCGACCGGATTTACGGGATGCTCCCGGAGGATCAGAAACAGGAATACCGCGCGCTCTGGGAAGAATTCGAACAGAGGGAGACACCGGAAGCGAAGTTTGCGAATACGCTGGACAAGGTGCAGCCGGCGCTTTTAAACCACGCCTCCGGCGGCAAAAGCTGGCGGGAACACGGAATTAAAAAAGAACAGATCTTAAACCGCAACCGGACGACCCATGAGGGAAGCGAAACGCTGTGGGAGTATATTCGGACGCTTATTGAGGAAAACACCCA
Organism: uncultured Roseburia sp.; assembly: GCA_947057405.1. Lineage (GTDB taxonomy): Bacteria > Bacillota > Clostridia > Lachnospirales > Lachnospiraceae > Roseburia_B. Next base: position 1,160 of record CAMSEJ010000193.1, on the reverse strand, counting down.
AAAAGGGAATATTAAAGAATAGGGAAAAGAATATGGGATATCAGGACATTTTTAAGGAAGGGAACGAAGCGGTAACCGAACGCTATGAACTGGCGAGCGGGCGGATCCGGGAGATTGAGACGGATCCGGGCGTTTCGGGTTTCTGCCGGGATTATTTTGGGAAAACGGCGGAATTTCTCTGCTTTTTGGAAGGGATTTTGTGCAGGGCACTGGACGGGGAGCTGAACAACCGGACGCTTTCGGAATGTGAAGCGTGCAACCGCAGGATTTACGAGGAGCTTTTACAGGAGAATTACGGTGACAGCTACGCCAATCCGGCGGCTGCGGCGCGGCTTTTGGGAGAGGAATACGGAGGTCTTCTGTGCTTTTTATATACGGAGCTGCGCTGCGCTGCGGCGTATGCGTTTGAAGGCAGGAAAATGCACGTTACGATTTTTCTGGAATTGTTTGTGGAGATTTATAATTGCTTTGAACGCAGCGAAGGGACGTCGCCGGAGGAAATCCGGCAGATTTTGTACGGATTTTTCCATGATTACAGCGAGGTATTTGCGGAAGACAAGGTGCGCGACATGGTAGATCCGGATTATGACTTTTTTACCGGGATTGTAATGGGGGCGGATTTGTCGGATTTGCGCTACCTTTACCGGTACGGCGAGTATGTCGGTGAGAACGAAATCCGTATTGCCGGGTTTTTAAATACACTGCCGGAGGAAGAGATAAAGGCGATGGCGGATACGATGACGGAAGGGTTTCGCATCGGCTATGAAAAGCTGGGGAAGGATTTGGCAAAGAAGGATACCGTATGTATGGAATACCCGATGGGCTTTGAGCGGATTGTACGTGCTGCCATCTGTAATTTGAACGGGATGGGGCTTGCAGCAACGGTATACCGCAGCCCGCAGTCTTCGTTCGCCATGGGAACCGGGCGCAGGCGGGGCTTTTGTGCGCAGCCTGTGAACCCGCAGTTTGCGTTTGACCACAAGGCGGACGCAGCCGTTTATCTGGACAAGGCATTTGTGGAACGCCGCCTGGAGGCGATGAAGGCGGCGTTTGAGCGATATAAAAAGAAAGCGGCGCGCCATGCGGGGCCGGCCGTTTTAGAGACGTTTGGAGAAGCGCATTTTACTCCGGTGCAAAAGCCCAGATCGGAAGAGCGTCGT
>CAMSEJ010000192.1 GCA_947057405.1 uncultured Roseburia sp. | reverse complement strand
CGGCGTACGATGCATTCTGTTTCAAAATCACATTGCCCGCATTGCCGATCCCTCACGCAATTCGCCCGAAGGAGCATTTCACCCATGCCGCCGCGCAGCGCAGATACTTTATTTACGGGGAGCGTTGTATCCTCCAGAAATGCAACCTTAAAATGCAGCTTTACATACCGGATTTGCAGCGCATGGTATAAATCGGAATCTAACAAATGTTCTTGCATATTTATCTTTCTCCCTCCTCAGAACGTATTTGAAAATTCATTCCCGCCATCTGCACGCTCTGGCATACAATTTCGGAATTTCCCGGAATGTTTCCTATTCCTCTAATTTAATACCTGCAAACAGCCCCGCCATCGTTGGATTTTCCTTCCCTTCCGGATCTTGATATCCACCCTTCCTGCCGTCCGACTTCGGTTTTGATTCTATAATCCTTTTTGGCTTTCCGGAGGTCGGCGTTAATACCTGATCCACAGTGGGCAGCGGGGTGTTCCGGTTTTTGTATTCCTGATCGTCTATGCTCATGTATCTGATGTTCTTTTTGTCTGGCATACATTCTTTGCACTTCATTTTTAGGAATACATCCACTCCAGGTTCTTTTTTAATATCACACGGTTTGCCGCCCGGTTTTTTATAATTTTGCTTCATATGCTCCTGGTAGGCTCTGACAAAGCCGTTGATTTGATCCGCCGTCTGATCTTTGAAAATATCCATATTCAGCGTAGTTCCGCCGTACATTTTTTGGTAATCATACAGGCGCAGCCCTTCCAGTTTTAACTCGATTCTTCCATAGCCAAACGCCTTTGCCCGGCCGATGTTCTGGTTGCTGTCTGCTTCTAACGATAAGCTCCAAATCAAAAGCCCCAATTCGTCTGCCGATAAATTCTGAAACCGGACTGTCCCCTGGAATGACACGCCGTTTTTAAACGGCATAAAGCGGGAAACCGCTTCCTCATTTTTTACTTCTCCTCCCGCCTGGGCATGCTCCTGCAGCCAGTACTGTTTGATCCCCCTCAGCTCAAATTCATCTTCATTGTAGGTCATGGCATATTCGTCGTTATCCTGAACCAGGTAATCCCAATAGCTTGACAGCTTCGGCGCACCCTGCGTAATTTGAACCCGGTACTGCATTTCATTTATGTACTGTTTCCGACCCGTATGTTCCGGAATCTGCAAACGGAAATCCGCAAAGCTAACCCTGGATTTATAACTGCCGTTCTCAGACGCATACCCTAAAATGGCGGACGGATAATCAAACACCGGCTCTTTTAAATCCCCATTTTCTTTCATATACCCCATCTGCTCTTTGCTGATCCCATGTAAAACCGGATGTTCATAAAAGATGCGCAAAAACGGCGTATATCCAAAATAAAGCCTTCCGCCCCGCTCTATATAAAAGACCGGCTTTCTTTCCCCGTCTTTTGGCAATTCAAAAAATTTCCGGCACTGTTCCTTTAATAAAGAGTCGTCCAGCCTGCCGTGCAGCCCGTTCTTTTTCTTCTCGTAATCCCGTTTAAAAGATGCAATATCAGCTTTTGGAACGGGAATGGCGGATTCTTCTTTCCATTTGGGAATGACATAAAAAACTTTTTTCTCCTGCATTTTCCCGGTCGAAATGACAGAACCTGCTTGATACCCTTCCGGTTTAAGGCCCTCTTGTTTTAAAACAGAAACTACTTTATAATTCCCGGGCTCTCCCTTTAACCGATAAAAAACATCTGCCGTATAAGGAACATACATTTCACTTTCCGGCCCTTTTACGTGTATTCGGTTTCCATCGTCCTTTTCTATCGTAAAATCACTGCTTTTACAGTCGTTTTTATGCTGCATCTGTATCCCCAGATCTTCAAAAAAAGAAAACGGATTCTTCTTGCCATGTGCTTCCGCCTCTTCCTTCGCACGGAACACTGTCTGCTCGGAAACCGGATAATAATTTCGCTCCCCAAACTTTTCCTTTTTGGCTGCATCTGCTTCGGTAGGATAAATCATATAAGAAGAGCCTTCTTTTTTCAAATAACCTGCCTTTACGTTTGCAGGGACTGTGGTTTGTATGTGATTCCCCCGGCTGTCTTTCCCCAGTTTAATCGTCTTGACATTTAAGATATTTTCCGTATAATACCTCGAAACTCTTGACTTAGCGGCGCCCACCTGCCGGTACATAATATGGTAGTTTTCGACGTCCGCGGCAATCGATCCAAATCCAAGTACCTGCATGTTGCTGCGGACCAGCCCTTTTAAGCTGCTGCCCGGAATACAGGGCGTACCGTCCACGCACTGTGCAAAGCTGCTGTATTCCCCTTTTTTTACATCCTTCCCACCGCCAATAAAAAGATCCGTCAATGTGGTAATCCGGCACGTAAGCTCTCCCGAATAACGTTTTGTATCAATAATGTCATGCCTTGGCAAATCTTCCTGCGTTTGATATCTTTTATAAATATGTTTTGTAATCGGCACAAAATTATAAGGCGCGCCTGTATAGTCTGCCATCGTTATTCTCCCCCTTTCACGCCGCTTAACCGGGTTAACGCCACATAAACCTGCCCGTCCGGATCGTACGCTGCATATTTGCGGACGCCAAGCAATTTGCCCGCCTCCTGGAATGTACGGCTGAGCGGCCGCCATTCATCCAAATACTCCGCCTGTTCCGTTTCCAGGACCAAAACTGCACAAGCCCCCGTTTCTGTCCGGAACAGATGAAGCTACCTGTCATGGGAAAACAATCGTGCCTCTATTAACTGATCCGGATTTTGTACCGGCCTTCCGTTTAAAGGCGTCAGCGATACCTCGCTGAAGTAATAAAGCAGCCCAAACTCGTATCCCTGCATCATTTCCAGAAAATCAGAGATCCGTTCCCCATGTTTAACATCAACCTTTAACCCTGTAATATCCATCCCGACCTCCTTATTGCACTGCGTTTAATTCTTCCAGGCACTGCGCTACAAAAGCGTCCCCTACATCCTCCCCTGCTTTCAGGGAAAAATCCGCCTTGTCCGCTCCGTTTTGCTGTATGGTGACGCGGCCGACTGTAAGAAAGCCCCGTCCGATGGATGCGCCGCTTCCCAGGCTGGCTGCCCCAACTGCCAGATCACGTACCGCATACAAAAGCAGCGCAATACACGCTTTCGGGCCAATCCCGGACGGCTGCGCCCCGGAGAGCCTTGCAGTGTCCACATGGATTGTGATGTCTGCTTCCCCGCCGGCCACACATTCCGAAAACAGCTCCTGATACTTGACCGCTCCGGAAATCTTATTCAAATGAATCCGCTTCTGCTGGATGGAACGCTCTTCCCGGATCACTGCGTCTTCAAACAGAATTTTGGAACGCTGCTCAAATATCTGTTCTATTTGCCCGTTTGGAATGCCAAGATAATCCGCAATTGTTTCTATCCTGCCCCGGAATACCCCCTTTAAGCTGGTTCCCGGAATGATATATTCCTTGTCTGCATTGCATATATTCATAAAATTCGGCATTTTATCAACGTTTCCCAGGCTCTTTTGCACACGATCCGCGTCTGTCATATTTGCTTTTATCAACAATGCCGCATCCAGTTTTACCTGAATGTGGATTACATAATCCGAATCCTCTAAGCTGCTTTTCCTGTCTTTGATCTGGCTTGTCAGATCCGCGCCGCTTTTTTCATAGAAATCCGTCAGTTTTGCCCAGCTTTTACGCTCCGCTTCGTTTGTCATATCATAACTGCTCTTTACTGCCTCCAGAACGGACAGACGCCCAAATCCGCTTGTGTTCTGGCCTCCAAACCGGATTTTTCCGGCGTGGATTGCGGCGATTGCATCTTCTATCTGTTCAAACCCGTTTCCATATACCAGTATGGCAAACCGGAACTGAGAGCCCGTCCCAATATACTCTGCGGTCTGCACGGCACCGGAGCTAAGCTCGCTCCCCATTAAACGTTTCTCGTCTACGCTGCCGAGCGCTTTATTTAACGAACAGCGCGTCCGCATCTCTAACCTGGCCTTCTCCTTCAAAAACACCCCGTCCAGCACGGCAACCCTGCTTTTTCCTTCCATCCCATTTGTTTCCCCGGAATTCCCGAACAATTGCCTGCGCACCTCGTATCCGTTTGCTTTCTGCACATAATCCGCCAGCGCCCCGGCAATGCCCGACGCCTGTACAAATGGCTTTCCCGTAGACGGATGCCTCAATATGTCTTCCCGTTGCCCCTCCGCGCTTCCGACATGCATTGGCTGGGTGCAGGCCACATCCACCACATATCTGTAAATCCTGTCATAAATAGCGCTACTCATACTGATTTTTCCCCTTTCTGTTTGCAAAGGTAATCACCCGTTCCAAAAGCTCCATCTGAAACGCCTGTATCTCTTCCGGCTGAAACAGTTTTTTTACGGGAATTCCGCAGACCGGCGTTTCCTGATCCAAATTTAATTTTTCAAACAGATCCTGCTCCATCATCTGTTCCAGATAGGCCAGCGCCGCTTCTTTCTCCTGGTTGTCTTCCTGTTTTTTATTGCACCTTAATTTTTCCTTTTCATGCGCCAGATAGTGTTCTATCCTGCAGGCAGAACCCAGCCCTTCTACACGCGCGTACTTCGCATGGTTTAATAAAATGCCAAGCTGGCTTTTTTTAATCCTCCGGTCAACGCCCTGTTCTGCAACGTAATATTCCATCGCCTGTTTGATACGGCTTTTTACGATTTCCTTCGCCGTATACGTTAACTGCTGAGCGATCTGCTGTTCGGTAAGGGCCGTTTGTGTATCTGCTTCCTCCGGCGCGTACGGCAGCGCTTCTTTTTTCCGGATTTTATCATAGTTTTCCAAAAACAGGATCTGCCCGCAGCCTTCTTCCCGTTTTTCGCCAATCCCGTTCTGGCGGACACGCTCCATTGCTTCTTTTGCCACCTTTGAGCTGGCTTTTAACCGAAACACGCTGCCCGCCTCATACATGACAACTTCCGGCGTGCGGCAGCCCCAGGTACGGTTCACCCCGCTCATCTTACAAACGGACGTCGCGGCAGCAATTTGTTCCAGCTTCTCTACGCCCAGCAAATCCGCCAGACGTTCCAGGTCGATTCCGCAGATTTCGCCAAACGCATTGCGCATAGACAGGTTCGATGCCAGATAGATCGGAAGAGCACACGTCTGAACT
>CAMSEJ010000191.1 GCA_947057405.1 uncultured Roseburia sp. | reverse complement strand
GGGAATCCCGGCATTTCAGGGAATTATTGCTGTCGTCTTCTTTCTGACATATACCAACGCCGACTGGGTAAAGGGATATTTTGAACTGGGCATTGACTGGCTCTGCGAAATAGCTGTACAGGGGCTTTCGGCCCTGCATGCCGGAGAGATGATGGAATCGCTTGTCGTAGACGGCATGATCGGGGGCGTCGGCACAATCGTTACGTTCCTGCCGAACATTTTCATCCTGTTTTTAGCACTGGCATTCCTGGAGGACAGCGGTTATATGGCGCGGGTCGCATACGTTATGGAAGGCATTATGAGCCGCCTCGGGCTTTCCGGCAAGGCGTTTATCCCGATGCTTTTGGGCTTCGGCTGCACGGTTCCGGCCCTTATGGCTTCCCGTGCGCTTGAGAGCAGGCGCGACCGCTACAAAGTCATGCTGGTAACGCCGTTTATGAGCTGCAATGCCAGGCTTACGATTTACATTCTATTTTCGGAGATGTTTTTCGGAAAACATGCCATGCCGGTGGCATACTCCATGTACCTGATCGGCATTGCGGTCGCGATTGCCGTGTCGCTGGCGCTGCATCTGCTCGACAAAAAAGCAACGGCAAATTATCTTCTGATTGAACTTCCGGAGTATAAAATGCCGGATCTGCGAACGGTAGGAATTTATGTGTGGGATAAGGTAAAGGATTATCTGGGAAAAGCCGGAACAACGATTTTTCTGGCAACGATTTTGATCTGGGCATTATTAAACTTTGGACCGCAGGGGTATTCGCCGGATCTCTCCACGGGCTTCGGCGCAATCCTCGGCCGGTGGCTGGTGCCCGTTTTTGCGCCGATTGGGCTTGGGTTCTGGCAGATTACGGTAGCGTTAATTGCCGGCATCTCGGCAAAGGAGGTCGTTGTATCCAGCTGCGCCGTGCTGTTTGGAATTGTCAATGCCAATTCGCCTGCCGGAATGGAAACGTTTGCCGGCGTGCTTGAGCAGATTGGATTCGGGCCGCTGAACGCGTTCTGCCTGATGGTGTTCTGCCTGCTTTACATTCCCTGCGCGGCTGCGCTGGCCACGGTACATAAGGAATCGGGAAGCCGGGCTTTCACCTGGGCAACGGCATTGTTTCAGCTTGCGGTCGCCTGGGCGGTGACGTTTTTGGTTTATGGAATCGGTCGGATGATTTCGTAGCGCGGCGAATCCGCATTCCGGACGGCAGGAATCACACTTCGGCATTTAAAACATAAGGGGCTGCTGCAAAATAGCCGTTCTATACAAAATATGGCACTCGGAACACAAGACTCCCGTCCATTTATTGTATATCATCTGCGTTTTGCAACAGCCCCTGTATGTTATATTATCTTTTTTTCCAGACAATCTTGGAATATTTTGTACTTAATATTTTTTTGCCTTCTGCAAGTTTGTAAGATTTCATTCTGTAATAAACTTTCTTTCCTTTTTTGGCCTTCTTATCCAGATATTTCTTTGTGCCGGCTTTTTTGATTTCCGCAATTTTTTTATAACCTTTGTTTTTCTGATACGAGCGGTAAATTAGATAGCCGTCTGCCCCGCCTACTTTTTTCCAGCTGATTTGAATACCCTGTTTCGTTTTCTTTGCCTTGATGCCGGTCGGCGTCTTTGGCTTTTGGATCGGCGCCGGAGGATTAACGGTCTGTTCTGTTTTTGTAAACTTTGCGGTCAGGCTCATATTTTTTTGAACCGAAAACGTATAAGAAGCGGACTGTGATACCAGAACGGTTCCGTCATACCAGCCGTCAAATCTGTAATCTGCCTGCGGCGCTGCCGTAACGGTAACCGATTCCTGATAATACGCTTCTGCCGCGCTGCAGGATACGGTTCCTCCGGTCTGGGCCGTTACGCTGACAGTAAATTTCTTTTTTGCAAACCGTGCTATCAGCGTCTGTTCTGCGGTAACGGTAAAGGTATAAGTCCGTTTAGCGGAAACCATAGCGCCGTCCGATTCCTGAAACCAGCCTGTAAATTGATACCCTTCACTGGGAACGGCTGTAACGGTTACTTCATCCCCGGGAGCCGCTTCTTCCGGGATGCCTGTTACGGTTCCTTTTGCACTGTCTTCACTTTTTGCGATTTTTTCGGACCGGACCGGTTCGGCCGGAATTTTGAAACTGTAAACGGAATGCGGCTCCAGCGTATAGGGGAGACTCGCGCCTGTAGCTGTTTCCTGTATTTTTTCCACCGTTACTTTGTCCGGTTCGGCCAGTGTATTTGCATCCGTAACGTCAGGAGAGCTCATAGACCATACAGTAATTTCCTTGCCGGTCAAATCCCGGTCTGCCAGGGAAATCTCCACGGACGAAGCGCTTTCTTTTTTATTGTTTACAACCAGGACATAGGTATTTCCAAAATCATCTTTGGTGGAATAGACGTTAATCTGGTTTACCGCGTTTGCACCGCTTCCGGTAAATACCTGATTTCCCGTAACGGTCTGACTCACCTGCCGGTTTCCGGTCATCCGGTTAAAAACAGAGAAGAGGCGCGCCGACGGCGTAGATACAAACTGATTGCCGTCTGCTCCTTCGTGGCACTGGATCACGCACTGCTGCCATGCGCCTAAGTTATCGCTTCCTGAAGCCGTATCCACCAGGCAATGCTTATTCTGGTATGCCGCACCGGAGTTTACGCAGTCAATCATATGGTTTGCAATATAAATCGCATGGCCAAGGGATGTCTGGTAATTGCTGGCCGGGCTGACGCTTAAAATTCCAAATTCAGAAACCGCAACTTTTTTACTGTCGTCGCCGGTTACCGTATGCATCTTATCTTTGTATGTCGCGATATTGTTGGAAAAGGATTTTGCTTTTACTAAAGAATCCTCATAACCCGTAACGCCGTTACTGTACGGATGGATAATTACGCCGTCGTATTTTGCGTCATAGCCTTTCTGGTGCATTTTGTCAATAAATTCATTCTGAAGCCGGTCAACAATGCCGGAATAAAGTTCAATATTGGGATCCACTTCTTTCATGGCGTCGTAATATGCGACAAATCCGGCCTGCCTGGTCTTATAATTGCAGGTGATTTCTGCGTTTGCCGCAGGAATGTTGCCGTTTGTGCCGTCGCCAAAAGTAATTTTGCCCGTTTCATAATCAAACGTGCATACGTCAGCCGCGCCTGCGCCGTCGAGTGAATCTGTAATCTGCCATTTTGTTCCTGCTACAAATACTTCTGCGGTGTCAGGTTCAACCGGAACGTAGTAGACATACCGCTCTTCATTTGGGTTGCCGTTGCTTTTGGAAGCGGAAGGACGCCAGTCGCCTTTTTTCGCAACCCGGTTATTGGTCTGATAATAACTTCTCTGGCCGGAAATGGTCATAACGTCGCCTTCAATGTAAAGGTCTACAACGCCTTTGCTGTTCTCGCTCTGGCCGGACATCCAGTAGTTTTGTCCCGTATCGCTAAATTCGTTCCCCAACTCAAAGCGGGTCACGCCATAAGGTTCTTCATGGCCGTTCGCCGCGCGCACCGCCGCCCAGTCAATGCCGCCGTTTGGGTTGCTGCCGTCGTTCGGGGCGTTTAGGTATTCCACCAGATCCGCCGCATCCTGCGGGTTGCCGCGTCCTAAGCCGTAAACGAAAATGGCGTCCGCATTCAGATCATCATAAATCCAGGTCATTGCCTCGTCTACGCCAAATGCCGGATCTACGGGGAGTTCTCCGGCGTCGGAATAAAAATTATTTCCGGCGATTGTCGTCGTCCTGTCGTCTCCTATCGTATCTTTCCAGGTAAAGAGATTGGAAACCGTACCGCCGGGATAGCGTACGGAACCGAATGCGGCGTCTTTTGAAAGCTCATTAAACTCTTCCTTTATCATTTGGTTCTCTTTATCCCACGTTCCGTATCCGTACTTGTGATAACGATGGTTAATACCAAACATGGCGGAAGGAATCTCCCGGATTACGTCGTTTTCGTTTACTTCAATGCCAATCGGCTTCCGGTTCTCATAAGCGGTTATCGCATCCGAGAGTTCTGTAATCATATTCCCAAGAGATGTTTTATCCGCAGATGCATTGGAAAGAATGCCATTTGCTTTGGCGATTACCTGTATCAGTTCATCCGCTCCAAGGCTTTCCGCCCTACGAATTAAGGTTTTCAGTTCTTCTTTTAACGCTTTTAATTCCGTATCCTCTCCGTGCAATTCATAAATCGCTTTTACCGTATCCGCGCTGAGGACTTTGTTATAATAGCGTATTTCATCCATGATTCCGTTGACGGCAGAATTTTCCGTATTTACCCGGTGCGCTCCGACGCGGATATTTCCGCTGCCACTTACAAAGTTCCCGGTAAAAGCTTCCTGGTTTGTCTTTGTCCCGTCCAGATAAAAATGCACGTTTCTTGTGTCTCCTCCGGCAGCTTCAACGGCAATCATAACATGATGCCATTCTTCCGCCTGGATTGTGTCGGTACAGTAGCGGTTTGTGGCGTCCAAATATGTGCCCAGCTTTCCGGTTCCGCCAATGGTCAGAACGGCTCTTCCGTTGCCGTTTTGGTCGCCTTCCTGATGAAAAATACTGGTGTTTTCATTGTCGGCCGGCAGGGAGTTTATTTTAATCCACAGCCCGATCGTAAATGCGCCGGAGGCGGTTACTCCCAGATTTGCTTCCGCCAGGTTTAACGTAAGGTAAGAAGACCTGTCTCCGCTGAAAGAAGCCGCTGAGGTTCCGCCGATTCCCCCGGCGTTATCGAATGAAACTCCGTTTCCTGTCTTAACGGCCGTAACCGCCTTCTCGGACGCCTTGTTGGCAAGCCGTTCGGCTTCCGAGCTTCCTTCAAATGTCCAGTATCCGACCAGTCCGTCTGTCGGATCGGATTCTGCGGCCCATACCTGCGCCGTTTTGTTTGCCGGCCAGATACACCCGGCTGCCATGCAAATAGTCAGCATTGCGGCAATTGTTCGTTTCAACCATTTGTTCATACATTTCCTCCTTTTGTAGTAACAAAAATGAATATAGTAAAATTATTTTACCACATTTCTCTATGGATTTCCAGTTTTTACGAACAAAATCCCGCACTGACGCTTAAATATATAGTTACTCTCTAGAGCGTGTTTGAAAAATGCTTTCCGGCAGATGTATTCCACACTTGGTGGAGATCGGAAGAGCGTCGTGTAGGGAAAGAGT
>CAMSEJ010000190.1 GCA_947057405.1 uncultured Roseburia sp. | reverse complement strand
AGACCCAGACGCATACCCTTCCCTCTGACTGACGGCCCCTTTGCCATCCACTCCCAATCGTTCACTATAGTACTAATACATAAACGCTTTGACAAACCAAAATATGTCTTGCAATTTTTCAGTTTACATTATATCTATTTCATAACTAAGGAATCCTTTGTACTTTGTTTCAAAATGCGAAATTCGCCGCAATCTTAAACCCCGGTACCGTCAAACGCCGGAATAAAACATGCTTCGGCGCATACCCCTTCCTGGATATAGACCTGCTTCATTCCAAGGAAGCAGGCATAATCCACTACCTCCTCGTACTCCTCATCCGTAACCCTGCGCCCCAGATTGGGATCCGTCCCCACATGGGGCAGCGGCGTATACTGGCTTAAAATACTGGTCCAGATCCGCACGCCCCAGGTATCGTGCAGATAATCCAGCACATCCTTGCTGTCCGCCACACACCCCGGAAGTACCAGATGGCGCACAATCACCCCTTTTTTCATCCTGCCTGTTCCGTCAAAAACGGGTGCGCCTGCCTGACGCACCATCTCTGCAAGCGCTTCATGCGCCCGCTTCGGATAATCCGCACAGTGAGAATACCGCTGCGCCAGCGCGCCGTCCCGATACTTATAATCCGGCAGCCAGATATCCACCAGCCCTTCTAACTGCCGCAGCGTCCCGGCCTTCTCATAACCTCCCGTATTATATACAATCGGAATGTCAAGCCCCTGCGCCTTAGCCTCATAAAGCGCGGGGGCAACCAACGGCAGAAAATGCCCTGCCGTCACCAGGTTAATATTCTCCGCCCCCTGCTCTTTCAGCTCCCAAAAAATTTCGACCAGCCGTTTGGAGCTAATTCTCTTTCCCGCTGTTCCCGCTGCAATTTCATAGTTCTGGCAGAACACGCACTGCAGCGTACAGCCCGAAAAAAAGACCGTCCCGGAACCGCCGCCTGCACAAATACACGGCTCCTCCCAGAAATGAAGTGCAGCCCTCGCCACAGTAAGCTCCATCGACATACCGCAGTACCCCGTCTCTCCATGTGCCCGATCCGCCATACATTCCCTTGGACAAAGCCTGCACCCGCTTTGCACATCCCATGCTCCGCTTCCGTCTTTCCTCTTCGTTTCCATTCGATCCTTCCCCTCTTTGCCGGCAAATCCGGACTCGTGCCCATATGTAAAAATTTTCATTTGCATCCGTCTGCTTTATGAATCGCTTACCAGAAAACCGCTCCCCAAAGCCCCCACCGAATTCCCCAGAAGAATCCCCGCAAATTTGATCAGATTTTCCGCGGAAAAATTTAAAATCAGATAAATGAAATCCGCAATGCAGTGCTCATATCCCGACAAAATAAAGGTCATAATGCAAAAAACGGTAATCACGGTATCCTTCGCATACGCAGCCACAAACATCAAAACACCGCACAGCATGCCGTACAAAAACAGCTCCGTCCAGGTTTGCCCGAACTTTACGGCAGACACGTCTACGACTATCCCGTACACCTCTTTTCTGCAGGCCGCCACTGCCAGCGTCGGAACCAGCACCCCCAACAGGTTAAAAAAGAGCATAATCGCCAGATCCTTCGGCTTTTGCAGCCAGTAAAACCCGCACTTACCCGTATACAGGTTCAGTTCGCATTTGAGAATTGCCAGAAGAGCAACGCTGAACAACATTGCTCCAATATACCTGTTCTCCACCGAACTGTTTCCAATCACACCGATTCCAACCAAAATACCCGCCAAAATCGCTTTTTTAATAAACTGTACCATTTCGTATCCTTTCTTACAAACTAAACCATTCCTGATATTTATGTGCGCAATAAAACAACGGTCATAATAACCGCTGTCCTGTCTGCTCCGTCTGTACTGCTTTTTGCCATTCATTATACACTTTGATTACACACTCGTCAATCCGTCCTGCTTCTTAATAGAAACCGTTTCCCTTTAAACGAAATCAAATCTAAGGACAGGATAACAGGGACTGGCAGATAAGGCAGATTCAAGTTGCATTCTGACTGCTATAGTATTATAATCCAAGACAGATTCTGTTATGACTGACTGCTGTAAATCTCACGCATCTGCTTTTTCAGTGCCTGCAAAGACACCCTGTTTGAAAACCGGTACTGCATCCGACCAGGAGGTACTTTATGAAAAATCTTTTAATCGCAGACGATAACGAGCAGATTCTGGATGTTTTAAAAGAATATGCCCGGAATGAAAATTACAACGTTTATACGGCAAAAAGCGGAAAAGAGGCTTTAAGGGAATTTGACCGGCGAAACTACCATGCCGTTTTGCTGGATGTTATGATGCCGGAACCGGACGGATTTGAGGTGTGCCGCCGAATCCGCCGGACATCCATGGTTCCCATTATCATGATTACCGCCCAGGGCGAAGATTTTGAACGCATCATGGGGCTGGACATCGGAGCCGATGATTATGTGGTAAAACCATTTTCCCCTTCCGAGATAATGGCGCGGCTGCGGGCTGTTTTACGGAGACTGGATCTGTCCGGAACGAAACAGATGCAGTATCTGACAAAAGGAAGCCTGGATATCTCCCTTGAAAAATTTCAGGTCTTCATTTGCGGACAGGAAGTGCGCCTGACAAAAAAAGAAATTGAAATCCTCTACCTGCTCGTTTCCAAAACGGGAAATGTTTTTTCCAGAAGCCATATACTGGACTCCGTATGGGGATACGACTATTATGGAGACGATCGGACCGTTGACACTCACATAAAAAGAATGCGCGCAAAGCTGGACAAATACAGCCACCCTGACTGGAACATCGTAACCGTCCGCGGCGTGGGCTATAAATTCGAGATGTGCCATGAATAAAATTACCAAAAAACTGTTCCGCTATTTTACCATAATGGCCCTTTTTCTGGTCACCACAGTTTTCCTTGGATTTTACAGTGTGTTCCGTTATTACAATTACCACTATCAGGAAGAAGCTTTAAAAGAACGGACAAAAACCATTAAAACACAGCTGGAAACCTTTCTGAGCGCTTCCGGCCCGCACAGGGGGCAGGGTGCCTATCTGAAATTTATGGACGATATCTCCATGGCGGACACTTATATTATCAGCAAAAATAACGAGGTCTTTGCCTGCGGAGTAAATACAATTCCAAAAAAAGAACCTTCCGAAAAGGTTCTTGCCATTGCAGACAAAATTTTTACTTCCGGGAAGCCGCAGCAATTAAAAGAATGGAAGCCGCAGGGAATAAGGACGATTTATCTGGGCTATCCGATTGAAAAAGGACACGCCACTGCCGCTGCGCTGGTCGTTTACGACCAAATCGACCTGGAGCAGCACAGCTTTTTTCTGGCGATCACAATTCTGGGATTCTGCCTGCTCTTTGCGCTGGCTGCGTCAGGCATCCTTTCCGCCTTTCTGGTCAGGCGTTTCATGACGCCCATACAGAAAATTGCCGCTGCCACCCGTGAATTAACCCGGGGAAACTATCAGACCAAAACAGGCGTCTATGACAGCAACGAAATCGGCGAACTGGCCCGAGAAACCGATCTGTTAGCCGAAAAGCTGGACGCGGCCGGCAGAAAAAGCAAAGCGCTGGAACAAATGCAGAAGGATTATATCGCCAATCTGTCGCATGAACTGCGAACCCCGGTTACCGTAATCCGAAGCTCTTTAGAGGCCGTCTGCGACGGAGTCGTATCCGGCGACAAGCTCCGGGAATACCAGGAACAGTGCTTAAAAGAAAGCATTTCCTTACAGCGGCTGGTAAATGACATGCTGGAGCTGTCCCGGCTGCAGAACAAAGAGTTTCCCATCGAAAAAGCAGAACTGGATCTGCTTATGGTACTGGACGATGCGCTGCGCGCAATCCGGATTTTAGCCGAAACCAAAAACATCCGCCTGCAATACAACAGGCCAAAATCCGAGTGGTGCCTGAAAGGAGATTACGGACGGCTCCGCCAAATGTTTACCGCCGCTCTTGACAACGCCGTCAAGTATTCCCCCTGCAGCAGCCTGATCCGCGTCCGGACATGGGAAGCGAACGGCTGCGGCTGCATTTCCATAAAGGATGAAGGCTGCGGCATACCCGAAGAGGAACTGCAGCATATCTTTGAGAAATTTTTCCGCTCCGGCAAAACAAAAGAAGCCGGCTCCGGACTGGGGCTTGCAATCATGAAAAGCATTGCCGACCGGCATTCCATAGCTCTGGAAATCCAAAGCGGTTCCGGCAGAGGGACGGATGTCCGATTCACCGTACCTTTGGACTCCGCCCGAAAATGTACTGAAATTGTACCGTAAATGCCATCAAAATGACACATTACTTTTATAAAATACCGGCATAGGCTTCCGGGACAGTGTCAGACAAACAGGCACAACCGCCTTCTGCGCAAGTACCCGGTTTCAAACCCGCATTCATGCCGCCGAGCATACAAATGTCTGCGGGAATCAAATTTTGGAGGTAAAAATGAAAAAAAGAAGCATTCTCGTACTTTTAGTCGCCGCTCTGACCATCGGAAACGCCGTTCCGGCAGCGGCGGCTCCGTATGGCTGCGGAAGAAACGGCCGATGCGGTTCCAATTACACGTACACAAACGGCGACGGAATCTGCGACAACTTTGTTGATGCAGACGGCGACGGGGTCAACGACAACTGTCCGGGATACGGAACCGGCAAAGGGCAGAATCAGGGCTCTGCCAGCGGTTCTGTCAAAAAGAACACTGCCCAAAAAACAGGCACTACAAAAAGCATCATTAAAAAAGCACAGAAAAGATTAAACAAGCTCGGGTATCATTGCGGAAAAGCCAACGGAATCATGAACGCCAAAACCAAAAACGCTGTGAAAAAATTCAAGAAATCCAAAAAACTGAAAGCAAACAGCGTCCTTGACAAACCGACGTTAAAAGCCCTTCGGATATCCAAATAAAAACATCTGACTGCCTAGAGCGTGTTTGAAAAATCATTCCCGCCATCTGCATCCCCCACTTAGCGTGATATTTGTACCAAATTCGGTCAACGTAGCCCGCTACGCCTCCCTTATCTGGCACAAATCTCCCACTAAGTGGGAAATACATCTGCCAGAAAGCATTTTTCAAACACGCTCTAGAGCGAACAATGTTGGCAAAGCTCCGTCAGCCAGAGGACAGGGGATACGGCGTTCGCTGTGTGACAGGATAAAACGG
>CAMSEJ010000189.1 GCA_947057405.1 uncultured Roseburia sp. | reverse complement strand
CTACACAAGGTACCACACTCTTTCCCTACACGACGCTCTTCCGATCTGCAAAAATCCGCAGAATTGAAATCATAAAAATTTCTATCCCGCGGATAACTCTGCATAACTCTTTAAAAATCTTCTGAAAATTGATTCAAAAAAGTTCAAAATATCTCTTTGGTACGAATAAAAACTGCTATAATCCCTGATATTACCTGATTTTATTTACCCATACTCTTAAATGTGCCGGGAAAGCAGGAACACCTGATCCAGATAAACAATGCCTGTTCTATACCATTTCCAGCATTCTTTCTTCAATCTGCCTTACATAAGATAAATCATAATCGCAGATTTCAGAAATTTCCTCTGGTGTTTTCCCTTTATAAAGCATACGTTTTACCAATTCACAACGTTCTCCTTCCCTTCCTTCTCGCCGCAATCTCTCCGATTCCGTTTCGATCACTGTTCCGCCCATAACATTCACCAGCCTTTCTTCGTATCCATTTCCATTTGTGATATGCGTAATGATCGTATTTACAAATCCTTTGAGGTCGATCAGTTCATCATCCGACAATTCCCCTGCCCCATGCAGCCGCAGCATTTCATTCCTGAAATATTCCGGATCCTTTACCGCCCCCTCAATGCTGTTCTCAGCCACAATATCCTTTTCATACCTTGCAATATAAAAAGGAATGTAAGGGAACAGCCGTTTTTCAATAATATATTCCTTTGTAAGCTCCTCCAGGATTACATTTTCAGATTCACAGTTTACCTCCTGCCCATCCGGAAATGTAAAATTAAGCGTCGTTGTCCTCGGAGTTTTCTCGGTTCTTTTAATATAAATGACGGAAAACTTCGGTATAGGGATAGAGGCATAGCCTATCCTCCAATCTGCAAACTGCCTTGCTGCGATAAACGCATATTCTGCAATCCTGAGAGCCATAGAATCATCATCATAACTCTGACACTCCAGCAAATAGACCTGATCTTCAATTTTAATCAGAAAATCGGAAACCTTTTCTTCGATCTCCTGACTGCCTTTTTCTGTTTCATCCCCAGACAGGTATCCTTCCGACGGCAAAACATCCATTTTGATATCCATAGGGTAATTTTTTCCAAATATATCATTGATCACTGTAATAAACAGCCTTTTATGCTTGCTTTTCATCGTTTTAAATACGTTATCATAATCAGGCGTCTTTTTCGGCATATCATTTTCCTTTCATATATATTCTGCCAATTCTTAAAGCAAAATATCTTCTTTTATTATATCCCTTAAAATTTGTCCTGGCAATAGAAACGGCTTTATCAAAATACTTCCAGTTTCTTACACAAAAATCCGCAGAATGGAAATCATAAAAACTTCTATTCTGCGGATAACTCTGCATAACTCTTTAAAAATCTTCTGAAAATTGGTTCAAAAAAGGTTCAAAATATCTCTTTGGTACAGACAAAAACTGCTGCAACCCTTGATTTTACCTGATTTTATTTATCCATGGTCTTAAGTGTCGGGAACAACAAAACATCCCGTATCGCCCCTGAATCCGTCATCATCATCACCATCCGGTCAATCCCGAATCCAATCCCCCCAGTCGGCGGCATCCCAATGCTAAGCGCATTCAAAAAATCTTCATCCATATGGTTTGCCTCTTCATCCCCTGCTGCCAGCAGACGTTCCTGCGCCTCAAACCGCTCCCGCTGGTCAATCGGGTCATTCAGCTCGGAATAAGCATTCGCCATCTCCCAGCCATTCATAAAGAACTCAAACCGTTCCACGTACTCCGGATTCTCCGGCTTCTTCTTCGTCAACGGCGAAATCTCAACCGGATGATCCATAATAAACACTGGCTGAATCAAATGCTCCTCCACGTACTCCTCAAAAAACAAATTCAGAATATCGCCCTTTTCATGCCGATCCTCATATTCAATATGATGTTCATCCGCCAGCTTCTTCGCATCCTGTGTACTGCAAATCGCGTCAAAATCCACGCCCGCGTACTTCTTCACCGCATCCACCATCGAAATCCGCTCAAACGGTTTCGACAAATCCATCGTATGCTCACCATACGTAATTATCTCCGATCCCGTCACTTCCTTCGCCACATAGCGGTACAGATTTTCCGTCAAATCCATCATGCCGTGATAATCCGTGTAAGCCTGGTAAAGCTCCATCAGCGTAAATTCCGGATTATGTCTCGTATCAAGCCCTTCATTGCGGAACACGCGCCCAATCTCATATACACGTTCCAAACCGCCCACAATCAGACGCTTCAGATAAAGTTCCAGCGAAATCCTCAGCTTAAAATCCTCATTCAGCGCATTAAAATGCGTTTCAAACGGACGCGCCGCAGCGCCGCCGGCATTGGAAACAAGCATCGGCGTTTCCACCTCCATAAATCCCTGCCCATCCAAAAACTTACGGATACTGCTTAACACCTTAGACCGTTTAATAAACGTCTCCTTCACGTCCTGGTTCATAATCAAATCCACATACCGCTGGCGGTAACGCGTATCCGTATCCGTCAGCCCGTGGAACTTCTCCGGCAAAATCTGCAGGCTCTTGGACAAAAGCGTAACAGAAGACGCATGTATGGAAATCTCGCCGGTCTTTGTCTTAAATACCTCGCCGGTAATACCTAAAATATCGCCCACATCATATTTCTTAAAATCCTTATAAGAATCTTCGCCGATACTGTCCCTTGCCACATATACCTGGATACTGCCTTTTAAATCCTGGATATTGCAAAAAGACGCCTTCCCCATCACACGCTTAAACATCATACGCCCGGCTGCCGTAACTGCCTGTCCCTCAAGCGCATCATAATTTTCTTTCATATCCATGCTGTGATGTGTAACGTCAAACTTAGTAATACGGAACGGATCCTTCCCCGCCTGCTGTAACTCTGCCAGTTTATCATGCCGTACTTTTAAAAGCTGGTTAATATCCTGCTGTTGCATATTCGTTTGTTCTGCCATTTTTACCTCCCATGCCTCTTGCTGCAGCTTGCATGCCATAATGGGATTTCCCCATTTACTGTCGTTTTTAAACGTGCAGGATTAAATGTGTCCCAAAATTTATCCTAAAGCGTGTTTGAAAAATCATTCCCGCCATCTGCACGCCCCGCTTAGCGCAATATTTGCACCAAATTCGGTCAGCGCAGCCGGCTACGCCTCCCCTTATTCGGCATATCATATCCTTTGGGTACAAATCTCCCACTAAGCAGGTCGTACATCTGTCAGAAAGCATTTTTCAAACACACTCTAACAGCCGCCTTTATTGTTTTATCTTACATTGAACGCTGAATCTCCAGTACCTTATACGTAAGTTCCCCGACCTGCGTTTCCACTTTTACCATATCGCCGACCTTCGCGCCAATCAGCGAACGCCCTACCGGAGATTCGTTGGAAATCTTGCCCTTTAAGCTGTTTGCCTCTGTCGAGCCGACAATTTTATATTCAAAAATTTCATCATATTCACAATCTAAAATGAGGACCGTACATCCGATGCTGATTTTATCAAGCTCCACTTCCTCTTCCACAACTACTTCCGCATTTTTTAAAATCTTCTCAATATCCTCAATTCGCGTTTCGATATCACGCTGTTCGTCCTTTGCCGCGTCGTATTCCGCATTCTCGGATAAATCGCCCTGTTCCCTGGCTTCCTTAATCTTCTGCGCTACTTCTTTTCTTTTGACTACTTTCAAATCCTGTAATTCATCTTCGAGTTTCTTGAGTCCCTGATACGTTAAGATATTTTTCTTATCCATACTATTCACCCTTCTTTTTATTCATTCTCGTAAAAAGCCTTCTCGAATTTGTCAAGATACGGCTGTTTTTTTACTGTTTCACTGACCCTGACAATCATAGTATTATACCCGATAGGTACTGCTATGTCAAGGTTTCCCGCACTTTCCCACTTCTTTTTATAAATCGGCAGATAAATCAGTTTGCCGAATTTTATCGCCCCTGTCCTCTCTCTGGTTTTTTCAAAATCCAGTATTACCGTCCCGCCGGATGCCCCTGCAAACAATTCCGCCATTTTCTGCGGATCCTTTGGGAAAACTTCTGCAATCAGCCCATTCTCCTCATACATATTATCCGTATAGTCAGTAAAATATGCGGGACGATCCGTTAAAATTATCAGGCGGTTTAAATCCGGCCCTAACAACTTCGCTGCCAGCAAAACCGGTTCGGCGTCTCCGCCGTCAAGTAGAACCGGAGCAAAATCGTGATAAGAAATACTTTGTTTTTTTAAAATAAATTCTATGATTTCACGAATCAGAGGAATATAACAGTTGCTTTCTTCCTCCTCGTCTGTATGCGTCAGTACCTCCGCCTGCGGTTTCTTTTGGAAAAAAAGATGTTTAAAATACTGTTTCAGACAGCTTATAATCTGTTTTGGATTTTGTCTCAATTGTCCTCTTCTTTCTGTTTGCCGCGAAAAAAGATACGCCGTTTTCCCGAATCAGGAATGATCCGATACCGTCTCCGCATTTACCGGATACGCGCCGATCACCTGTATATTCCCCTTTATATGCCGGTTAAATACAGCAAGATCTTCTGCCGGCACCCAAAGCTCCTGATGATAGTGATTTCCTACAACGTGAACCTCAAACTGCGCGGCATATTCGTCGTCAATTTCAAACTTTGTAACATACCCTTTGTGATCTTCATTATACTTTACATTCCACTGCGCGATTTCCGCCGCATACGTTTCATTTAATACCGGATAAAAAATAGGCTGTTCCGGCAGCCTGGGCGGATACGCTGTATACCCGCTTTCCTCTATCAATTTCAACTCTTTTGTGCCTACCGGCCTGTATAATATCATACTATCCCTGCCTTTGTTTTTTCTCGGATGTCTTTATAATTATCCCATTATATGCCGAAGCCCGTCTATAAATTACAATGTGCCGAATTTACCCTATCATTTATACCCGAAAATATACCCATACTATATCGGGCAGGAATTAAAGTTTAAAACCGCATATTTTGCATCATCAGCCGGACCATTGGCAGTACTGCATACATTCGGTCAACGCAGTGTATTAACCGCTTATAAATAATTGCAAATCGTACTGCCTGCAATGTCCGCTTTCCTGGAATCGATGCCAATTGCTTTCTGCCGCCATTGATCCGGTTTACAAGCAGTCATTACAGTAATCCACTGCGCCACTCTTAACGTTTCCATATCATACTTTTAAGTACCAAGTGCAGAATCCTCTGCCAAAAAACATTTTTCAGTTTTGTTTTAGCACTACAGCGAACAATACATAAAAATCACTT
>CAMSEJ010000188.1 GCA_947057405.1 uncultured Roseburia sp. | reverse complement strand
GGCGGTTGCGTCCGCATTTGGATACGTAAACGGGATACTTTAGAGCCGCTTCATCCTGTTACACAGCGAACGCCGCATCCCCTGTCCTCTGGCTGACGGAACTTTGCCCACATGGTTCGCCATACTGCCGCCTGCAAAACACACGGCCTCTCTGCCTGCAACACTCACTCTACACCTTTTTCGTTACCAGGTATTCATCCCGTTGTAAACGTTCTGTAAAGATCACCTTCGTCCCCTTCCCCACTTCGCTCACAATTTCCATCCCGCCGCCGTGCGCCGCCGCAATCTGCTCGCACAAAGCAAGCCCCAGCCCCATATTCCCGCTTTTTCTCGACCGCGACCGATCCACCCGGTAAAACGCCTTCTTCACCTTTTCCACCTCATCTTTCGGAATCCCGCATCCCTCGTCGCGCACCCAGAGCGAATGCGTATCCGCCCCCATATAAATCTTTGCGCCTTCCTGCGACGCCATCGCGCTGTTATTCACCAGGTTAATCAAAAAACTGGTCATCAAATCCTCATCCAAACGCTTTTTCATTCCTGCAAATTCCCCTTCCAAAACCAGTGAAAGTCCCTTTTGCGACAGCCCGTGCCCCACGCTCTGCGCCACCGCCGCAAACAGCGCGTCCACCGAAACCTCCCGCAGCGTCACCCTGCACTCCGGCTCATACAGACGCGTCAGTTCCATCATCTTTTCCGAAAGCCTTGAAAGCCTTGCGCTTTCCCGGTTAATATACAACAGCGCCCGCTCCGTCTGCTCCTTTGACAGCTTCACCCCCAAAAGCGTCTCCGAATAACCGCGCATCGCCGTCAGCGGCGTTTTCAATTCATGCGACATACTCCCGATCAGCTGTCTTTGCGTTTCATTGACAGCCTGCAGCGGCCTTGTGATTTTTTTTATCAGATAAACCAGTAAAATCCCGACAAACGCCGACGATACAAACGCCACCAAGAACTCCCAGACGACAAGCCCCGCCGTCTTCCTGTAAACCTCCGTAATATCCGACACATACAAAAGCATGTATTGCCCTCTTTCCCGGCCGCCGTATCTGTCCGGATCGCATTTCATATAAAATACCTGCAGGTTGTGCCCGTTTATCTTCTCCATCCTGACATTGCACGGATACTGCGGCGGATCCTCCGCCAGCCGGCCGGCGTTAAATTCATATTTGCTGCTGTTAAACAGTTCTTCCTCCCCCCGGTACAAAGCAGAACCCTCCGGCATAGTATCCCTGAAAAAATACGTCGCAACACGCTCGTCCACAGGCGCCCTGCTGCCAATCTCCGACATCTGAGCCATAAATTCCCCTGCGCACCGATCAAACAGATTTCCCCCGTACTCCCGCATCAGCTCCGTTTTTTCCTGATGGCCCACATAAATCACGTAACATGAAAAAGCCTGCGCCAATACAAACAACAGGATTGACGCAGTCAGTGCAATTTTATTTACCATATTCATTTGAAACCTCCATACGGTACCCCACGCGCGGCACCGTAATAATCACATCCGCAAAGTCCAGTTTCTTGCGGATATTCCCCACATGCACGTCCACCGTCCGGCTTTCCCCGCCAAACTCCACGCCCCAGAGCAAATTTAAAATCTGCTCCCGCGTCATCACCCGGTTTCTGTACTTCCAGAACGCCAAAAGGCAGTCAAACTCCATCGGCTGCATTTGAACTTCCGCACCGTTTTTTAAGACGGTACGTTTTTTTGCGTCAATCACCACATCCTTAATCCGGATTTCCTCCTCGTCATCCGCGGAAAAACGTTTCAGCACATTGTCTATCCGCACCATAAGCTCCAGCATTTCAAACGGCTTTACAATATAATCCTCCGCCCCGCTCCTTAACCCCTTTACCTTGCTTGGCAAATCTCCCTTTGCCGTCAGATAAATCACCGGGATACGGCACGCCTTTAACTCCTCCAGCAGCGCAAACCCGTCCTTGCCTGGCAGCATAATATCTAACAGCGCCAGATCATACTCCCGGCAGCCCTTCAAATGCTCACTAAACTGCGCCCCGTCAAAAAAAGGAACCGCCTCATACCCCGCGATTTCCAGATTCATACAAATCAGATCGTTAATCGCCGCTTCGTCTTCAATTACGAGTATTTTTTTCATGTCACAAACCGCCCTGTCTTTCCTCTTATTTTCTAAAAAAATTATAACGGAAGCTCACGGCGAATGCCATATGGATTTGTAAAGGTTTTGTAAATTATAACAAAGCCCCTCACAGCGCTGCCTCCGCAATCTCCCCCGCTTCCTTCACCAAAAAATCCGCCCCGGCCCGCTTTAATTCCTCCGGGCTCCCATATCCATACAAAACACCCATTGAATCAATCCCGACCCGCTTCGCCCCCAAAATATCGTATTCCCGGTCTCCAATCATCAGCGCCTTCGGCCATTCCGCAATGTTTCCCGCCGTCAGCGCATACGAAATCACCTCGTCTTTTTTCGTCCTTGTCCCGTCCATATTTGCCCCTGCAATATAATCAAAATACTCCGTAAGCCCAAAATGCTCCAGCACTATTTTTGCAAACGGCTCCGGCTTAGAGGTCGCAACCAGCAAAGTCCTGCCCGCCTGCTTTAACTCACAGAGCAGTTCCCGGATCCCATCATACACCGCATTCTCAAAAATCCCCCGATCCCGGTAATACTCCCGGTAAAACGCCACCGCTTCCATCGCCTTTTCCTTCCCGAACCCATAAAACCGTTCAAACGATTCATGCAGCGGAGGCCCGATAAACTGATAAAGCTCTGATTTGTCTTCCACCACAATCCCATATTTTTCCAAAGCGTACGCCACGGAATTGGTAATCCCAACCCCGGGATCCGTCAGGGTTCCGTCCAGATCAAATAATAGCGTTTCATATTTCATAGAAATCCTCCTGTTCCTTTGGACCAAACTGTTTTTTGTCATTATACAATAAGAAAAACCGAAAAAAAAGAGCCGAATTTTGCATGGTTTCCAAAACGTGCAAACTTTCCTTCCACAACTAATTGTGCACGTCCGCCATATATGTTAAAATGTGGTTAATTACCGACTATAACCCCAGAAGGGAGACGCATATGAGAAGCACAAAGCCCATACATGAAATGACTTACATTTTTCTGCTCCTGCCCGCCATCGTCATCGTGTTTTACTGGTATTCCTCTCAGAACACCGACCGCACGGAAGAGCGCAACCGGTTTTACGCATCAGACTGCGCCAGGCAGAAAACCCTGCAGATTGACGGCGAGTTAAACAGCGCCATGAATCTGATAAAGACTTATGCCCATTTTATCGGCGACAGCTTAACCGAGCCGAAAGTCACGGCGCGCATGTTAAAAGAGCTGGACGATAATTCCCTGTTTGACGCCTTAATGTTCACGGACGCGGACGGCACTGACTACGCTTCCGACGGGCGGACTTCGGACGTGACCAGCCGCCGTTTTTATACGGAAGGCATACGCGGAAGGAGCAATACCGACATTGTGTATGACCCGCATTTTTTTGACGAAGCAATGGTATGTTTTTATACACCCGTTTATTTCGGAGGTGAAATTATCGGCGTGCTGCGGGGCGCTTACCTTGCGGAAGAATATCTGCGGAATATGCTCGCAACCACCTATTTCGGCGAATCGGCAGACGTATTTTTATGCGCACCGGACGGCACGGCGGTTGCAAGCTCGGATGATAAGCAATACGAGGGGAATCTGCTGCATGTACTTTCGCAAAACGGCATCATTGATGAAGAAACCGCCAAACGTGCACAGGATATCTTCACAAACGGCGGAGAAGGCTCGTTTCTCTGCGCCCCGGGCAGCCGGACCGATAACATCTGCGCCATGCACCTGCCGGAAAATGATTTTGTACTTGTGCAGACGTTCCCGGAAACGATTACAAAACGCATGGTAGCCGACGAAAACCTGGCGGGCATCCGGCTGGAAGCGATTTTAATCGGATTATTTGCAATTTATGTCGTTGCCCTTTTGATCCGTGCAAGCCAGAACAAAAAGCTTCTGGAAGAAGAAAACCGGGAAATGGGCTATATTATTAACGGCATTATTACCCTGTTCTCCCGATTCGCGCTGGTGGATTTTGAAACGGATACATACCAGTATCTGTCCGGAACACGGCCGCAGGACGAAGAAATCGCATGCAGCGGCAGCTACCGGGAGCTGACGGAATATCTGTGCTCCATTATCACGGACGAGGACGGGAGGGAAGAATGCGCCCGGTTTATGGATAAGACCTCTGTCCAGGATTCCCTGGAGTACCAGGACGATCTGCGTATCGAATGCCATGTGTCGCGCCGCGGCCAAATGGAATGGGAGCATATGAATATTATCTGCCTGGAACGCAAGTACGGCAAGGCAAGCAAGGTACTTATGATCCGCCAGAATATTACGGAAGTCAAGGAACAGCAGCTGCGTATCCAGGCGCAGATGTCGCGTGCCAACCGCAAGGAACGGCAATACCGGATTGCCATTACTTCCAACGCCTTTTGCACCTTTGAGTTTAACCTGACGCAGGATAGAATTGATCATGACATAACGTGTACCGCAGACGGAAAACAGGTTTCACTGCTTGATCAGGCCGGACTGTTCGCCCCGTGCAGTGCTTCGGAATACTTTGAAAAATGGAAGCAGTTTGTCCTGCCGGAATCCATGGAAGACTACTGCAGCACCGTGAATACAGCTTATTTAAAACAACAGTTTGCGCAGGGCAATGCCCAGGTGGATGCGGAATACTGGGGAATGGCATTCCCGGATGAACAAATGTGCATTCGCCAGTCGTTTATTATGACAAAGGACAACGATTCCGACGACATCCTGGTTATGGTGGTATCCAAAGAGATTACGGAGCAGGTGCAAAAGCAGCGGGAACAGACACAGGCGCTGCAGGATGCGCTGATGCAGGCGCAGCACGCCAACCGCGCCAAGACGACCTTCCTTTCCAATATGTCCCACGATATCCGCACGCCGATGAATGCGATTATCGGGTTTGCAACCATTGCCGTAAACCACATCGACAGCAGGGAGCAGGTCAGAGACTGCCTGCAGAAGGTACTCTCTTCCAGCAACCATCTGCTGAGCCTGATCAACGACATCCTGGATATGAGCCGGATCGAAAGCGGAAAGGTGCAGATCAAGGAACAGGAATGCAATATATCCGATTTGATGCACAACCTGGTCAACATCATCCAGCCGCAGGTAAAGGCAAAGCAGCTGGAATTGTTTATTGATACCTTTGAGGTGACAAATGAGGACATTATTGCCGATTCCCTTAAGCTAAACCAGGT
>CAMSEJ010000187.1 GCA_947057405.1 uncultured Roseburia sp. | reverse complement strand
GTAAAGCCGAATGTATGGAAAAAAGCGTTTTTCTCAATCCCGTCCGTCATACGAAGCCCCAAAAACATATATTCCTCAATCCGGGCGTTGCGTGTAAGCCGGTTTTCCTCTTCCCGCAGGCCGCTGCAGTCGCCCGACAGCTCAATATACTGCTCCAGATCCCTGACATTGCCGTAACGCACCTCGTCCAGAAGCGACGCCGCCCCAAGTCCCACTCCCAGATACTCTTTTCTCTGCCAGTATCCGATATTATGCTTACAGGCGTATCCTTTCCTGGCATAATTGGAAATTTCATACCGCAGATAGCCGCTTTGCGCCAGAACATCCTGTGTCATTTTCCCAATCTGGTACGCCGTATCCTCCGACGGCAGATCCTCCGGCGGCATCCCGGCTTCCAGCTTAACCACGTCAAATTTATACAGATCATAAAAGGGCGTCCCCTTTTCAATAATCAGGGAATATGCCGAAATATGCTCCGGCTTAAGCTGTATCACCTTGGCCAGGGACTGGTACGCCCCCTCCACGGTCTGCCCGGGCAGCGCGTTCATCAAATCCACATTGATATTGGTAAAGCCGCATTCCCTGGCAAGTCCATAGTTGCGCAGAAACTGTTCAAACGTATGGACCCTGCCCAAAAGCTTTAGCTCCTCGTCGTGTATGGACTGCAGGCCGATGCTCAGACGGTTGATGCCGCTTTCCCGGTAAACTTCCAGCTTGCGCTTTGTCAGAGTTCCCGGGTTGCACTCAATGGTAATTTCCGCATTGCCCGCAACCGTAAAGCTGCCGAAAATTTCCTGCATCAGCGCGGCAATGTAATCCTCCTGCAGCCACGAGGGCGTGCCGCCGCCAATGTATATGGTGGAAATTACCGTGTCGGAAAGCCTCGTTCCGTAATATGCAATTTCACGCAACAGGCCCTCCATATAAGCAAACTGCTCTTTTTCGTCCGCCGGGGCAGACAAAAAATCGCAGTACAGGCACTTTTTCATACAAAACGGAATGTGTACGTACAATTCCAGCTCTCTCATGATTTTTAATCCTCATCCAATTTTAACACGCTCATAAATGCTTCCTGCGGGATCTCTACGCTTCCCACCTGGCGCATCCGCTTCTTGCCTTCCTTCTGCTTTTCGAGAAGCTTTCTCTTACGGGTGATATCGCCGCCGTAGCACTTGGCAAGCACGTCTTTTCTCATCGCTTTTACCGTTTCCCTGGCAATGACCTTGCCCCCTACGGCTGCCTGGATGGGAATTTCAAACAGGTGCCTGGGAATTTCTCCCTTAAGCTTTTCACACATCTTCCGGCCGCGCTCATATGCGCTGTCCCGAAAGACGATAAACGACAGCGCGTCCACCGTTTCTTTATTGATCAGAATATCCAGCTTCACCATTTCGGAACGTACATAGCCCTTTAATTCATAGTCGAACGAAGCATAGCCCCTCGAACGGGATTTTAAGGCATCAAAGAAATCGTAGATAATTTCGTTTAACGGCAGATCGTACTTGATCAGCGCACGCGTTTCTTCCATATATTCCATACTGATATAAATACCGCGCCGCTCCTGGCACAGCTTCATAATGGCCCCCACGTATTCGCTTGTCACCATAATCTCCGCGGATACGACCGGTTCTTCCATATATTCAATCTCCGAAGGATCGGGCAGGTTCGACGGGTTCGTCAGATCAATGACTTCGCCGTTTGATTTATGCACCTTGTAAATCACGCTGGGCGCGGTCGTGACAAGATCCAGGTTAAACTCGCGCTCCAGCCGCTCCTGTATGATTTCCAGATGCAGCAGCCCCAAAAAGCCGCATCGGAAGCCAAATCCGAGCGCAAGCGACGTTTCGGGTTCAAAAAACAGGGACGCGTCGTTGATCTGCAGCTTTTCCAGCGCCTCCCGCAGTTCGGGGTATCTGGCGCTGTCCGCCGGGTACAGTCCGCAGTAAACCATGGGATTTACTTTTTTGTAGCCGGGCAGCGGCGTTTCGCAGGGGCGGTCTGCGTTTGTAACGGTATCGCCCACACGGGTGTCCGCAACGTTTTTGATGCTTGCCGTGATGTAGCCGACCATGCCCGCAGTCAGCTCCTCACAGGGAATAAACTGCCCGGCTCCGAAATAGCCGACCTCCACAACCGTATCCTGCGCCTTTGTCGCCATCATACGGATCGGATCGCCCTGCCGGACCGTACCTTCCATAATACGGCAGAATACGATTACGCCTTTATACGGATCATACACCGCATCAAAAATCAACGCCTGAAGCGGCGCCGCCGGATCGCCTGACGGCGCCGGGATTTTGGTGATGATCTGCTCTAAGACCTGATCGACGTTTAACCCGGTTTTGGCGGAAATCTGCGGGGCGTCTGCGGCTTCAATGCCGATAACGTTTTCGATTTCCTCAATGACCAGTTCGGGCTGGGCGCTGGGAAGGTCGATTTTGTTGATAACAGGCATAATATCCAGGTCATGGTCAAGCGCTAAATAGACATTGGCCAGAGTCTGCGCTTCCACGCCCTGCGCGGCGTCTACGACAAGAATTGCGCCGTCGCAGGCGGCAAGGCTTCTGGACACTTCGTAGTTAAAGTCCACATGGCCCGGGGTATCTATCAGGTTAAAAATATATTCCTCCCCGTCCTGTGCCTTGTAAATAATGCGGACTGCCTGGGACTTGATGGTAATGCCGCGTTCGCGCTCCAAGTCCATATTGTCAAGCACCTGCGCCTGCATTTCGCGGCTCGTAAGCAGGCCGGTATGTTCGATAATGCGGTCTGCCAGGGTCGATTTGCCGTGGTCGATGTGGGCAATGATGCAAAAATTGCGGATTTTACTTTGATCTGCTGCCATGGTATTCCTCCGGTTGATAGATTTTTCTGTATGTTTACGGAACTTATTATACGGATTTTTGCGGGATTGCGCAAGAGCATGTTTTCACTTGCCAAAACATCTTGACGTTTTCCCAAATACTCTGTATGATGAAGAAACAACCCGTTCCGGTAAAAGAAAGGATGTCATATGAAACATACAAAACGTATTATTGCCCTTGCAGGCGTCGCTGTTTTGATCTGCCTGTACCTTGCCACACTGGTCCTTGCGCTGACAGACAGTCCGCAGACCTTCCGGCTGTTTAAAATTTCTGTCGGCCTGACCATTCTGGTTCCGGTTCTCCTCTGGATTTACCTCGCCATGTACCGCTATATGGAACAGCGCAGGCAGTCTAACCAGGATGCCTCAAACGGCAGCGACAATACCAACGGGGCATCTTAAGATGCCCCGTTCTTACGTCTGCCGGTCCTACAGTTTCACCTGCTTTTTCGCACTGTATTCGGTATAAATCTTTTTCCCGTCTGTAATGCGGTACGCCCGGATCCGGAAATAATAGCTCCTGCCGCTTTTTAACTTCTTTACGGTCTTTTGTGCCGCGTTTCCGTTCACCGTCACTTTTACCGGATTTTTCAGCTTCTTGTTTGCGGCATATTCGAGCACGTACCCGTCTGCCCCGTTTATTTTTTTCCAGGAAAGCTTTACGTTCTTTTTGCCTGATTTTTTCACGGAGCGAAGCGTAACCGTCCGAGCGGCAAAGGCTTCCCGTTCCGCCGCCTCTTTTGCCGCCAGCGCTGCCTGTTCGGCTTCCTTCGCCCGTGCAAGGGCTTCCTCTGCCTTTCTGCGCGCTTCCGCTTCCAGGCGCGCGGCCGCTTCTGCGTCCGCAAGCTGCTGTTTTATTCCGGCCGTATCCGGCGTCAAAAGCGCAGCCGCCCTTAAAACGGCATCTGCCGCGGCCTGTACCTCTTCCTCGGAAAGAATCTCCTGGCGCAGTACGCCGTCCGCCTGCACCAACGCCGCTTTTAACGCATCCGCGCTCTGCTTCGTATAAACGGACAGATCCAGCCCCGCATAGGTATGGTAAATCGTAGCCAGCATGTTCTTCTGCGCTTCCGGCGCCGTAAGCGGCTCCGTCCGGAATACAATTTCAAACGCATCCCGGTAGTTGCCCGTATGGCTCTTTTCGCGTGTTACAACCACTGCACGGTATTCCGTACCCGGCTGTAAGCCGTTTAACGCAATGCGGCTCGTACCGGCCGCAAGCTCCTGCTTCGTTCCGCCGTTGACCAGGACATATGCCGGTTCCGTCTCACCGTCGGACAGCCATACGATCTCTGCGCCGTCCGTCTCTGCCTGTACAGTATACGGGCAGTACATGCTTTCAATCTCTCCCGGCCCAAGCAGCGCCTGATAAACGGACAGCTCGTCAATATACGCCTCCTTTACGCCATACTGCAGTTTCCCGTCCGCGCCGAGCACCAGGCCCAGCCCGTCTACGTCTATGCTGCCCTGCTGTCCGCCGATTTCCCTGCTGCCCGCTTTCGTTCCGTCGATATAAAGCGTCATTTCACCGTCCCGGTCAAACGTCGCGGCAATCATGTGCCAGTTTCCGTCCAGGGCATTTTCATAACGCTCCGTATCCGCCCGCTCGCTGTCTGCCGCCGTAAAATTCAGGCTCATGCCGCGGTTGCCGCCTCCGAACGCGCCGATCGTAAATCCCGGATTTGCGCCGGTATCCCAGTCTTTGTTGGAAAAGATGCTGTAATCCCCGCCTTGTTCCGCTGTTCCCTTATACCAGAACAGTACGGAAAAATCCTCCGTCCCAAGCCGCAGGCTGTCCGCTTTGCCAAACTCCACATACTGCTGCGCCGGTACGGCAGCCCCGGCCGTATCGGCGCTGTTTACAAGGCGGAGCGCCCGGCCGCGGATCCCTTTTACAAACTCCGGCGAGCCGGCTACCGTCCCGTTGTTTCCGTTTCCGGACGAATCGTCTGCCGTTTTGTCGTCAAAGTTCACCTCCAGAACCTTGCTCTGTTTCCATCCGTCCCCGTTTAGCGCAACCGTATGGCTGTATTCCGGCAAAAACACGTTGTTTTTGTAATCAAACATGCTAAGCAGCACCTTATCCTCATAAACCGTCACATGGTATCCGAGCTGCCCCCGCGCGTCGCCGTAATCATTGGAATAAAACGCCGGCACGTCAACCATTGCGCCGTAATCCGTTTCCACTACATCACAGGCGCCAAGCCCGTTGTGAATATGCCCGGTAAACAGGATGACATTCGGATATCCGCGCAGAATCTCCTTTAATTCATGATCCTGTACCCCGATATCCCAGTCGTTGCTGTTAAAATAGGTGTCGCGCATCGCCTGATGCAAAAACAAAAATACAGGCTTCCCGCTGTTTTCGTTTTCCGCCAGCTTTTCCTTCAGCCACCGGAGCTGATCCTTTGAAAGATACGCACGGTCTTTTAAATCCCATTCCGTATTCAGCAC
>CAMSEJ010000186.1 GCA_947057405.1 uncultured Roseburia sp. | reverse complement strand
GAAGCTCTTTCCATTGCAGGAAATGAAACCGTCCAGACATTAGTAAAGCAGGACGGCGAGAATTTCTACGGCGGCGGTACGCAGAACGGGCGTTTTGTCCACACCGGAGAAACGATCAATATTGCAAATGAGAGCAACTGGGTAGACGGCGGTGTAGCATCACCAAATCCATTCTATTATACAATGGGCGGATACGGTGTTTTGCGCAATACGTTTCGGGACGGAAGCTATGATTTCGGAAAAACGCAGGGTGACACAGTTACGGCAGTCCATCAGGAAAATGAGTTTGACGCATACTATTTTGTCGCCGATCCCGGCAATGGACGTAGCGTAGCACAGGAAATTCTGCGCGACTATTTCAAGGTTACCGGTAATCCGGCGCTTTTACCGGAATATGCATTTTATGTAGGACATTTGAATGCATACAACCGTGATTCCTGGTCAGATGAATCCGGCGGCAAAAAGTGGACAATCAAAGGAACGGATCCGGCAGACAGTGCAGGTACAAGCACTTTCGAAAGCGGAATGTCTACGGGATATGTATTAGAGAGCGGCATGCAGGCAGAGAGCTTGAACGGCGAAGGCCCGAAAGCAGAGACAAAAGGCACATTCCCGGATGACGTCACGACTCCGTACAAATATTCGGCAAGACAGGTCATTGACAATTATGTA
This sequence comes from uncultured Roseburia sp., assembly GCA_947057405.1. Lineage (GTDB taxonomy): Bacteria > Bacillota > Clostridia > Lachnospirales > Lachnospiraceae > Roseburia_B. Next base: position 4,645 of record CAMSEJ010000186.1, on the reverse strand, counting down.
AGTTACGACATGCCATTGGGATTTTTCCTTCCGAATGACGGTTACGGCGCAGGCTATGGCCAAAACGGCTATTATCAGACAGGCGGCGTAAATGCAGACGGCAGCAGCAGTGCGGAACGAATTGCAGCCGTTGACGCAAACGTAGCAAACTTAAAGAGTTTTGCAGATTATGCGGCCTCAAAAGGCGTTGCAACAGGGCTTTGGACACAGAGCTACCTGTCACCGGATTCCAACAACGATACTTACTGGCATCTGCTGCGTGACTTCCGGAAAGAAGTACAGGCAGGCGTTACGACATTAAAAACAGACGTTGCATGGGTTGGACATGGCTATTCCATGCAGCTTGACGGTGTGAAGACGGCATATGATACGGCAACCTCCGTTGTAAATGCACGTCCGAATATTATTTCACTGGATGGATGGGCTGGTTCACAGCGTTATAACAGTATCTGGTCCGGTGATCAGACCGGCGGTGACTGGGAATACATCCGGTTCCACATTCCGACCTATATCGGTACTTCCCTTAGCGGTAACCCGAATGTAGGAAGCGATATGGACGGTATTTTCGGAGGAAGCGCACTGATTACGACCAGGGATTATCAGTGGAAGACCTTTACACAGGAAATGCTGAATATGGACGGCTGGGGCAGCTATGCAAAGATGCCGTTTACATTCGGGGATCCGTATACCGGTATTAACCGTATGTACTTGAAGTTAAAATCGACATTAATGCCGTATCTGTATACATCTGCATATGCCTCATCCAATATTGATACAGGAAACGGCGACACCGGTCTTCCGATGATCCGTGCAATGTTCCTGGAATATCCGGATGACGAATATGCATACAGCAAAAATATGCAGTACCAGTACATGTTCGGTAAAAACGTTTTAGTAGCTCCGGTTTATCAGAATACGCAGGCAAATGAAATTGGCGATGATGTCAGGGATAATATTTATCTGCCGGATTCTGAGGCGGTTTGGGTTGATTTCTTTACCGGTAAGCAGTATCGCGGCGGACAGATTTTAGACCAGTACGACGCTCCGCTCTGGAAGCTTCCGGTATTCGTAAAGAACGGTGCGATTATTCCGCAATATGAAGCAAACAACAGTCCGGCTCAGATTAAAAAAGAAAACAGGATTGTAGAATTCTGGCCGGAAGGCAATACAGAGTATACCGTTGTAGAAGATGACGGCACTTATGTCCAGAATACCATGACGGAAGATTCTGAGTACGGCGTAATTGATGACGTATCCTATGGCGATCATGTATCTACGAAATACACTTCAAAGGTTGAAGGAACCAAAGCTGTTTTGACGGCTGAGAAATCAACGGGTACCTATACCGGATACAAAAAAGACAAGAATACTACGTTTGTAGTACATGTTTCCAAAGAACCGACCGGCATCACTGCAAAAAATGGAAATACGACACTTACTGCCAAAAAAGTAACGTCGAAAGAAGCATTTGACAGCGAAGACGTTGCGGCAGGATCTGCAGTATGGTTCTATGACGCGTCTCCAAAAATTGAAACATACGCAACGGAAAAAGAAACCGCATTTAAAGACATGGTAGCAAATGTAAAAGTTGCTCCAAAGCTTTATGTGAAATTTGCAACCGTAGACGCGCAGGCAGCGAATCAGACACTTGAGATCAACGGATTTGAAAATGACGGCAAGCTTTTACCGGACGAATTATCCGGCGGGGCAGTTCCGGAACTCAGAGAAGTGGAAGACAAAAAGACTCCGACAAGCATTACCGTTGCATGGGAGGCAATTGAAGGGCAGAATGAGGTCTATTATGACTTAAAGATCGACGGCAAGCTGCATCATCTTGGAACAGCGCTCAGCTATACATATACCGATTTAGAGTATTCTTCCGAGCATACATTCCAGGTTCGTGCTAGGAACAATACAGGATATACGGAGTGGAGCGAAGAGCAGACCTTTATGACAGACGATGACCCATGGCGCAACACACCGGATCCGGTAAATATTGACTGGACAGGCAAAATATGGGGCGCACACGGACCGGAACTGGCATTTGATAAAGTTTTCCAGACCGGTGACGGCGGTTTCCATTCTAACAACGGCGGTATCAATGAAAAATTGACTGTAGATTACGGAAAAGCATATCAGATCGAAAAGATTGAATACTACCCGCGTACAGATGCAGGTAACGGTACCGTAACAAAAATGAAATTAGAAACAAGCTTAGATGGCGCTCATTGGACATTGGTAGATGAATATGACTGGGCTGCGGATGCGACAACAAAAACAATGGAAATCAATGGGGCAGCGCGTTATATCCGCTTTACAGCGCTTCAATCAGTTGGTACTTTCTTCTCAGCCAGCGAGATTAAAGTATGTACAGTAGAAGGCGATAAAGGCTTTGCTGTGGGCAGTACGAACTTTAACCAGGAAGTTACGGAAGCCGATTATACCAACATGAAGAACTATCGTGGTACATCCACAAAAGACGGCAGTAATTTTGTCGATCAGATCCAGAAACGTTACGGCGATATTAACGGAAACGGTTATTATGATGTATATGACTATGCATTTACCATGTTCCAGGTAGACGGCGGTACACAGAAGAGCGGAGCCGTAACGGGGCAGTCAAGAATGGAAGTCAGCAAGGAGCAGGTAGCTGCAGGCGAAAGCTTTACGGTTACGTTTAAAGCAGAGAACGCTACCAATATCAATGCTTTGGGCCAGATTATTACTTATGATCCGAATAAGGTAGAGTTCACCTCTGTGGCATCATCGGAAGCTATTAGCCAGATGGAGAACCTTTGTGTAAATAAGGTTTACGATGACGGCACTGCTTACGAAAACATTGCATTTGCAAATAAAGGCGATAAAGATTTGTACAGCGGAAGCGGTGATCTGGTAACACTTACCATGAAAGCAAAAGAAGATATTTCTACCAGTGATACCGAAGTGCTGGGATTGTGCGGATTGATCTTTATCGGACCGGATTACAGTACAAACGGGGAAATTTTAGAAGCTCCTTCGGATGTTGAAACTCCGGACAGAAAGCTGACAAGGGATGAATTTGACATCACGATGACAAATGAAAAGCTTCCGACTGATGATGGGACAAACGTAGAGAAGCTGATCCAGTATGCAAAGGATTATTCCGGCGAACCATATTTCTACGGCTACAGAAAGCTGTTTGACGGAGCGTTTGGACGAGATTTTGAATTCATATGGCAGGACGAAAACGGCAATACGCCGGAAGAAGTAACATTGCCGGTAACCTTACACTTTGCATTGAAAAAACCGACTGTACTTAAGAACGTGGTATTGTATAATGCCAACAAAGCAAACGGCTATGTAACGGCTGTAAGCGCTGTCGTAACCTATGAGGACGACACTACTGAAACAAAAAATATCGAATTAACCAGTGAACAGCAGGTAGATAATTCCGGATTTGCACTGGAAGATATTTTAACTGCAACCAAAGCAGTAAAAAATGTGGATATCACAATCCAGAAAGCAATCGCACAGGATGGTTCTGAGACAACGAATTTGCTGACTTTGGCAGAAGTTGAGTTTACCGAAGGCAAACTCGAAGAAGAGAAACCGGAAAAATATGCGCAGGATGATTTGAATATCACGATCACAAATGAAAAATTACCGGAAGATGACGGAACAAACGTTGAAAGTCTGATTCAGTCAAACAGCTTTGACGGTTTATTTGACGGAGAACTTGCACGCGACTTTGAATTGAAATGGACCGTTACGGATGTGATCAAGCTTCCGTTAACCCTGCATTTTGAACTGAAAGAAGCAGATACAATGGGCAAGCTTGTGGTACACAATGCCAACAAAGCAAACGGATTTGTAACACAGGTATCTGCAAAAGTAAATTATTCGGATGGCACGTCCGCGGAAGAAACGGTTGAACTGACCGATGAGCAGCAGGTAAACAACGCAGCGTTTACTTTTGAAGAAATGTTTGATAAGAACAAAAAGGCAGCAAGCGTTGACGTAACGGTTCAGAAAGCAATTGTCGGTACTACCGGTGCGGCAACCGATACGATGATGACCCTGGCAGAAATTGAGCTGTTCAAGGGCGGGAAAGCAGAAGAACCTCCGGTTGTTGCACCATATACAAAAGAGGAGCTGCAGATCAACATCACCAACGACACCTACCCGACGGACGACGGCACCAATGTAGAAAAACTCATCCAGTCCAACAGCTTTGACGGCCTGTTCGACGGCAATATCGGCCGTGACTTTGAGTTGAAATGGAATGTTACGGAAGGCGTAAACATTCCGCTGACCCTTCATTTTGCACCGAAGCAGCGGGATACCATGAGCAAGCTTATTGTTCATAACGCAAACAAATTCAATGGATTCGTAACCTCATTGAAAGCAAAAGTAAACTACACGGACGGCTCTTCCAATGAGCAGACAGTGACACTCGAAGCAGATGCACAGGTAGATAATGCGGCATTTACTTTTGAAGATCTGTTTAACCCGAATAAGGCGGTCAGAAGCCTTGACGTAACCATTTTGAAGGCATTGGACGGCAACAATGACTTTGCAGAAACAGATGAGATGATGACCCTGGCAGAAATCGAGCTGTTCAAGGGCGGCGAACCGGAGGAGGATGCGGAACAGCCAATTGGCCCGA
>CAMSEJ010000185.1 GCA_947057405.1 uncultured Roseburia sp. | reverse complement strand
ACGTCTGGGTATTCCGGGACGCCATGCAGGCGGGAATGCAGGAAATCATCCTGCTTTCGGCAATCAGCGGCGTCGGGGCGCTTCTCTCCATGATCGGGGATTTGGCGGCGTCCGCGGTGAAGCGGAATTACGAAATAAAAGATTACGGCACGCTGATTCCGGGCCACGGCGGGATATTAGACCGGTTTGACAGCGTGATCTTTACGGCGCCGGTCGTTTATTTTCTGGCGGCTTATCTGATGTAACGGTACATCATTTCCATAAAAGGGGATACAGAAAGGGACATATGAAAAAAATAGCAATATTGGGTTCCACCGGTTCCATCGGGACCCAGACGTTAGAGGTAGTAAGGGAACAAAAGGATATACAGGTCACGGCCCTTGCCGCGGGCGCAAATACTGCGCTTCTGGAAGCGCAGATCCGGGAATTTCATCCGTCGCTTGCCGCCGTATGGGACGAAGAGAACGCAAAAGAGCTGCGCCTTCGCGTGGAGGACACCGGCACGCGTATCGTATCCGGCATGGAAGGGCTCTTAGAAGCGGCCACAGAGCCGCAGTCCGAAATGCTGGTGACCGCAATTGTGGGAATGCTCGGCATTCGCCCGACCATTGCCGCAATCAAAAGCCGCAAGGCGATTGCGCTTGCCAACAAGGAAACGCTGGTCACGGCGGGGCATATCATTATGCCGTTGGCCGAAGCGTACCATGTGCCCATCCTTCCGGTAGACAGCGAGCACAGCGCGATTTTTCAGGCGATGCAGGGAGAAGGAGGCAGCCGGATTGCAAAAATCATCCTGACCGCGTCCGGCGGCCCGTTCCGCGGAAAAACAGAGGAGGAACTTCGCCATGTCCGGGTAGAGGACGCCTTAAAGCACCCGAACTGGGCGATGGGGCGTAAGATAACGGTAGATTCCGCGACCCTGGTCAACAAAGGGCTGGAAGTAATAGAAGCCAAATGGCTGTTTGGCGTGGAGGCGGAGCAGATCCAGGTGACCGTGCATCCGCAGAGCGTCATCCATTCGGCGGTGGAATGGGAAGACGGCGCCGTTTTGGCGCAGTTGGGCACGCCCGACATGCGCCTGCCGATTCAGTACGCCCTGTATTATCCGAAGCGGCGTCCGCTAAACGGGGAGAGGCTGGATTTGTTCGCATTAAAAAGCCTGACCTTCGAGCCGCCGGATCAAAAGACATTCCGGGGGCTATCCCTGGCGTTTGAAGCGCTTGAAAGGGGCGGCAATGTGCCCACGGTATTTAACGCCGCAAATGAAAAGGCGGTCGCGCTGTTTTTAGACCGGAAAATCGGGTTTTTACAGATACCGGAAATCATCGAAGACTGTATGGGCCGGGCCGGCTTTGTCCCGAATCCGGATGTGGGGCAGATTTTAGAAACGGAAGCAGAAGTATACGAACTCATTGAAAGCAGGTGGTAGTTTGAAGTTTATTATAGCAATCCTAATATTCAGCGTGATTATCTTGTTTCATGAACTGGGGCATTTTCTGTTTGCAAAACGGGCGGGCATACGGGTCAATGAATTTTGCATGGGGCTTGGGCCTACGCTGTTCGGCGTGCAGAAGGGGGAGACGTTTTATTCGATTAAATTGCTGCCCTTTGGCGGGGCGTGCATGATGGAAGGGGAAGACGCCGACAGCAGCGACGACGCGTCGTTTGGCAAAAAATCCGTGTGGGCGCGGATCAGCGTTGTGGCGGCGGGCCCTGTGTTTAATTTTATCCTGGCGTATGTGATGGCGTTTGTGCTGATTAGTTTTATGGGCGTGGATACGCCTTTGATTACGAGCGTTACAAACGGTTCGCCCGCCCAGGAAGCCGGGATAAAAGAAGGCGACGTCATTGTAAAAATGAACCGCAAGCCGATCCATTTTTTCCGTGAGGTCAGCATGTACGGCATGTTTTATGAAGGCGATCCGGTAAAAATAACCTATGAGAGGGACGGGCAGCGCCATACCGCCGAGCTGACGCCGGCGTACAACGAAAAAACCGGCCGCTATGTGCTCGGGCTTGGCAGCCGGAGTGAGCTGGCACGCAAAAAAGGAAACGTGCTTTCCAATCTGAAATACGGCGTGTACGAGATAAAATACTGGATCTGGACAACGCTGCAGAGTCTGAAAATGCTGGGTACGGGAAAAGTCAGCCCGAATGAAATGTCAGGCCCTGTGGGTATTGTAAAAACGATTGGGGATACGTATGAGGCGAGCAGGAGCGACGGGTATTTTTATGTCTTTTTGAATATGCTCAATTTTTCCATTCTGTTAAGCGCGAACTTAGGCGTAATGAACCTGCTGCCCCTTCCGGCGTTAGACGGCGGACGGCTGGTATTTTTGCTGCTTGAGGCGGTGCGCAGGAAAAAAGTCGATCCGGAGAAAGAGGGCATGGTGCACTTTGTCGGAATCGTGATTTTAATGGGAATCATGGTGCTTGTCATGTTTAACGATATCCGGAAACTGTTTATCTAAAGGAGAACAAGAAAATGCAAAGGATGCAGACAAAGACCGTAACAATCGGAAACCGCGTGATTGGCGGGGGAAACCCCGTCTTAATCCAGTCTATGACCAATACCAAAACAGAAGATGCCAAAGCCACCGCAGCGCAGGCAAACCGCCTGGCGGCGGCGGGCTGCGATATCATCCGCTGCGCCGTTCCGACCATGGAAGCGGCGCAGCGGCTTTCTGAAATCAAAAAACAAATTTCCATCCCGCTTGTGGCGGACATCCATTTTGACTATCGCCTGGCGATTGCCGCAATCGAGCACGGCGCGGATAAAATCCGCATCAATCCGGGCAATATCGGGGGCAGGGAGCGTTTAAAAGCCGTTGTGGACGCGGCGAAAGAACGTAACGTCCCGATCCGCGTCGGCGTCAACAGCGGTTCCCTGGAAAAAGAACTGGTGGAAAAATACCGGGGCGTTACGGCGGAAGGGATTGTGGAGAGCGCGCTGGATAAAGCGGGCATGATTGAGCAGATGGGGTATGACAACCTGGTGATCAGCATTAAATCTTCGGACGTGCTGATGTGTGTGAAGGCCCATGAGCTGATTGCGGCAAAAACGGATCACCCGCTGCATGTCGGGATTACGGAAGCTGGGACGCTAATTAGCGGCAATATCAAATCTGCCGTCGGGCTGGGGCTGATTCTGCACCAGGGGATTGGAGATACCGTCCGCGTGTCGCTGACGGGGGATCCGCTGGAAGAAGTGAAGTCGGCGAAGCTGATTTTAAAGACGCTCGGACTTCGGACAGGCGGTATTGAGGTGGTTTCCTGCCCGACCTGCGGCAGGACGCAGATTGATTTGATTTCGCTGGCAAACCAGGTGGAAAATATGGTGGCGGATATTCCGCTTACGCTCAAGGTCGCCGTAATGGGCTGCGTGGTGAACGGGCCGGGAGAAGCGAAGGAAGCGGATATCGGGATTGCGGGCGGCATAGGGGAAGGTCTGATTATCAAAAAAGGGAAGGTATATAAAAAGGTGCCGGAGGCGCAGCTTTTGGAGGAACTGCGGAAGGAACTGCTGGCGTGGGACGACAGCGGACAGTAGGAGAACGCCTGCTTTGGCAGGCGCACCGGTTCAGAGGCGGTTTTTTGCGGAACGGGTCCGGAAGCTTTGATAAAAAGAGATGAACTGCTCGAGGGCTTTTGTGTTTTGTTCCTGCCTGTGGTAGGCAAAGCCGACTTCCCGTTTGGGAATCGGGGGTTTCAGCGGGATTTCGATTAAGCTGCCGTCTGCTAAGGCGTCTTTTACAAAACTGCGGATCACGCAGGCAACGCCGACGCCGATTTTGGCAAAGTCAATTAAGAGATCCATATCGGAAATATGGATGGAGTCCTGCACCGTTATCTGCTGCCGCTGCAGATAGCTGTCGATATACTGCCTTGTCCGGTTGTTTTTATCCAAAAGAATCAGGGTGGAGTTGGGCAGGATTTCGTCCCGGGGTACGCCGCGTACCTTTAAATTTCGCAGGTAATCTTTGGTGGCGACAAAAATATCCTCGATTTCTTCCAGAAAGTCAAACCGGATCTGCCCGGAGCGTTCCGGTTTGCCGACCAGCCCGATATCAATCCGGTGATCCTCCAGCAGTTTTAGCGTTTCATTGGTGGACTGGCAGCGGATGGAAATGCTGATGTGGGGATGAAGCCGGATAAATTCTTTCAAACAGGGCATCAGGATGTGTTTGCACAACGTAGAGCTGACGCCGATTTTTAAATAGCCGATCCCAAGCTCCATGGAGCGGTGCAGCTTGGCTTCTCCCTGAGACAGCGCCTCAAATGCGGTCTTGACATAAGAATAGAGAAGCGTTCCTTCTTCCGTCAGCAAAACGCCCCGGGAGCTGCGGACAAAAAGCGTGCAGCCAAGCCCTTCTTCGAGCTTTTGGATGGATTTGCTGATGGCGGGCTGGCTGATGTAAAGCTCCTTGGCGGCTTTGGAGATGTTTCCGGAATTGGCTACGGCGTAAAAAATACGGTATGCGGATAAATTCTGGTTCATAGGAGACCTCCGTGCTTTATGGTATGAGGATAGGATAACATAACTTGGAATTATGGTAAATATGTTTATTATGTATTTTAATTATATTGGTCAATGTGTTAGAATGTGAGGGTAAAAAAGAAGGCGATCATTATTACACTCACACACACGAAAATAAGAACAGGAGGTATCATCGTATGGGAATGACAATGACCCAGAAGATTCTGGCGGCACACGCAGGGCTGGCGTCCGTACAGGCGGGACAGCTGATCGAGGCTGATTTGGATCTGGTGCTCGGGAACGATATCACTTCCCCGGTTGCCATACATGAAATGGAAAAGATGCAGGCAGACGACGTCTTTGACAAGGATAAAATCGCACTGGTGCTCGATCATTTTGTGCCGAACAAGGACATCAAGTCCGCACAGCACTGCAAATGCGTCCGTGAATTTGCCTGCAGGCACGGAATAACCAATTTTTTTGACGTAGGGGAAATGGGGATTGAACATGCGCTTTTGCCGGAACAGGGGCTTACCGTTGCCGGAGACGTGATTATCGGGGCGGATTCGCATACCTGTACCTACGGTGCGCTGGGCGCGTTTTCTACCGGGGTAGGCAGCACGGACATGGCGGCGGGCATGGCGACCGGGAAGGCATGGTTTAAGGTGCCGTCTGCAATCCGGTTCTGCCTGACGGGCAAGCCCGCAAAGTGGATCAGCGGCAAGGATATCATACTGCATATCATCGGAAAAATCGGCGTGGACGGCGCACTGTACAAGTCTATGGAATTTACCGGGGACGGGATTGCGCATCTGTCGATGGACGATCGGTTTACGATTGCCAACATGGCGATTGAAGGCGGCGGCAA
>CAMSEJ010000184.1 GCA_947057405.1 uncultured Roseburia sp. | reverse complement strand
GACAGGCCCTGATAGGTCAGATAGATATCGCCGAAGGACTGGTAGGCGCCGTATCCGCTCCTGTCTCCGGTAAGCTGGTTGCACAGATTGCTGGCTGTAGAATTGTTGCCTTTTAAAAATTCGGATACGACCTGTTCGTATACGTTCGACATATTGGGTTTGTTGCCGCCGTTATAGTTGGGCCTGGATTCGCCCGGGCCGCCGTTCCAGAGCGTTTTCTGGTTAAACGTCAGGCGTTCGTGCGCAATTTCACCGTATATATTGGCTCCCATAAAGCTGTTGCCGATGGGAAGCGTCAGCTGCTGCCAGCGGTTATCCTCTTCCGTCGGGCCAAAGGCGCCGGCGCCTAAAATAGTGTTCCCCTGGCTGGCCGGCCTGTTATACCACAGCTTTAAGAGGTCTTCCCCTGTGTTTGCCGGGGCAGGCTCTGCTGCGTTGACGGGTGCGGTTTGTACCGCGGGCGGCACGCAGGTTATCAGCAGAGCTGCGGACATCAGCGCTGATACGGCTTTTAAATACGATTTTTTCTGCATAATACATTCCCTCTTCCTTTCTTTAATAATGTAAGTGTAACAGAGTAGGGGGGATATTTCAATTTATATTCCGGAAAGAAGTGCTTTTTTTGGAAAATTTGTAACCTTTTCGCTGTTTGAATTGTATGATTAGTGAAAGGCCTTTCCATTACAACAAAAGGAGTGCTCATGAGACAGTCAGTACAGGAACTGTTTGAACGGTATCAGGATAATCTGTATGCAGCCGCGTTTCATGTCTGCAGGAATGCACAGGATGCGGAGGACGCCGTGCAGGATACGTTTATTCAGTATTATTCAACCCAAAAAGAATTTGATGACGAGCAGCATATACGCGCCTGGCTGATCCGGGTGGCAATCAATAAAGCAAAAAATATGAACCGTACATTCTGGAAAAAGAACCGGGTTACTCTGGAGGATTATATGGAGTCGCTCACGTTTGAAACGCCGGAATCACAGGAGCTGTTTGAAACAGTAATGAGCCTGCCTTTGAAGTACCGCATAGTGATTCATCTGTTTTACTTTGAAGATTATGCCGTACGCGAGATTGCAGATATTCTGAATGTTTCGGAAAGCAATGTTAAAGTCAGGCTGTCGCGCGGACGATCGCTGCTAAAAGAAAAATTGAAGGAGGAATGGGAACATGACGAATAAGGAAAAATACAAACAGGCATTTTCGGTGTTACATCCCTCCGGCAAACTTTCCGTGGAGGTGGACAATATGATGATTAGAAAGAAAACAAAAGGATTACAGGCTGCAGCAGCGGCAACGGCTGCCTGCCTGCTGTTTGCAGGGGGAAGCGGAATTGCGTATGCGGCGGATATCGGAGGGATACAAAGAACGATTCAGCTTTGGATAGACGGGGATCAGACAACGGCTGTTTTTGAATATGACGGAAACGGGACCTACGTGATTCATGTAGACGGGAATGAAAACGGCATGGAAAATGAGATCGGGGGCGGCGGGATTGCAGTTGGAGATGACGGGAGTGAGCGGCCGCTGACAGAACAGGAGCTTATGGATACATTCAATGATCCGTATGTGGTGTATCAGGAGGACGGCACGGTTTGGGTGATTTACTATGATCAGAAAATTGAGATAACGGATCGGTTTGAGGACGGGGTATGTTATGTGAAGCTTTCCCATGGGGAAGAGACGCTTTATATGACAGTGGTGTATCAGGATAGCTGGTACACAAGCCCGCATAAATATCAGAAGCCGGAATAGTAGTAATAAGGAGTAAAATTCTGGTAGGATAAGAGGGGGTTGTCGGGAAACGGCACTTGTATACAATAATAGTGTACAATCCATCATTTCCTGACAGCCCCGCTTTTACCGTGCTTTCCAGTGAAACACCTTCTGCGGAATCGAAAACCCGAATATAATTCCGACGGCAATCGCTCCCGCAATTTTAAAAGTCTCCATTCCCTTTGCGGCAAACGACGCCATGTCATCCATAATAAAATAATAAGACGTATAATAAATTCCTGCTCCCGGCACAAGCGTAAAAATGCTGGTCACAAGGTAAAGCGTCACCGGATTTTTGCGGATTGCGGCAAAAAAGCGGGATACAATCGTAAGAAAAAACGTGGCAAGCAAAGAAGCGGTAACGGTTCCGCATCCCAGCCCGTAAAAGATCAGATAACCGATCCAGCCTAATGCCCCGGTCAGGGAGCTGAACAGGAACTGATCCTTTGGAACACAGAATAAAACGGCAAACGATGCCGTCGCGATCATTGCGAGTACAAACTGCAGGATCATGGCAGTATGGCACCTCCCATCAAATCACGGTATCCGATCATAACCATTCCTACGCCAAGGGCAATGCACATCGCCGTCAAAAGCGCATCCAGCAGGTGAATGGCGCCCGATAAATAGTCGCCGCCGAACAAATCCCGGATGGAAGTCGTAAGCGCAATCCCGGGAAGAAGCGGCACAATGCTTCCAATTACGATTTTATCGTGCAGAACAGGGAGCCCAAGCCGCATCAGGGTAAGGCTTGACGCGGTTAAAAACGCGCTTCCGATAATGTTTGTTAAAAATTTGGATGTGCCGTGTGCCTGCTGGTGCAGACGCAGGTACTGTAAAAAGAAGCCGAGCACAAAAGAGAAAAAAGCGTCGGGCGGCCCGCCGCCGAAGATCGAACAAAAGCATGCGCAGCCAATTCCGCAGCAGATTTCCTGTACGAACGGGCTTTGGACGGGAATGGCTTTGCAGGCGTTTAACCGTTCCCAGGCGTTTGATACGCTGCATGTTCCGGCGCTGATTTCCCGGGAAAGCTGGTTGACGGCGGCGATTCGGCCTAAGTGGACGTCACCGAGCGGCACATGACGCACGATGCTGCAGGCATCTTCCTTCTGTTCGTTGGCGCTGGCAAAAATGCCGTTGGAAAGCACATAGACGTCGTATTCCGCAAGGCCGTATGCGTCTAAAATGTGCAGGATCGTATCTTCCACGCGGTAAATTTCACCGCCGTTTCTTAAAAGTACATCGCCGATTTCTACGGCAAGCGTTAAGATTTCTTTGCTGTCAGACATTTCGGATGCCTCCTTTTTAGCATGACATAAGTTTATTATAAACACCGTCTTCGTTTTTTGCTATCCATTTTGCATAAGTTTTTAAAAAAGATACATACTACTCAAAAGAAAATTTGAGAAGGAAGTGAGCAGGATGAACCGAAAATTATACCGCTTGTGCCTGGTTATGGTGATTATGGCCGCTGTGGTTTCCGGCGTGTTGTATTACAGGGTGTTAAAGAAGAAGGCAGCGGCGCCGCAGGAGGGGATCTTTGTGTGGGAGGAGCTGTCGGGGAGCGGATGCGTATGAGTGCAAACGATGAAACGGTTTATATTAAAATCGATCAGAATGTGCTTGTATTTGACCGGCATATTACGATCGGCGATATTGCCGCCGTTACCAGCTCCAATGAAACAATGGTGCGTAAGATCCGCCAGAAAAAGTTTTATTCGTTTTCGCCTCCTCCCGCGTCCAAAAAGAACGTGAAGGTTCAGCGGGAAATTTTTTCGGTATTAAAGGTCGTGGAACTGATTCACGAGGAATTTCCGAATGCCGAAATTCAAAACGAAGGCGAATCGGATTTTATTCTGGAATACCGAAGGGAGCCGGAGCCGGCCGGATGGGTGGATTTTTTGAAAACGGCGGCGCTTTGTCTGGTGGTGTTTTTCGGAGGCGCGTTTACGATTATGTCGTTTAACAACGATATCGGCATTACGGAGCTGTTTGGAAAATTTTATGAGCAGGTGACGGGCGCAGAGCAGAGCGGCGTAACGGAACTGGAGGTTATGTACTGTATCGGGCTTGCCCTTGGCATTCTGGTATTTTTCAATCATTTCGGGAAGCATAAAATTACGCCCGATCCCACGCCAATCCAGGTGCAGCTGCGCAAATACGAGCAGGACGTGGATACCACCTTTATCCAGAATGCAGGAAGAGGGGGAAAAGAAATTGATGTGGATTAACCATATGCTGCTTGGGGCGCTTGGCCTGATGTGCGGCTTTGCGGCAGCCGGAGGGACATTTGCCCTGATTGTCGCCATCAGCGTTGTTCCCCGGATTATCGGAATGAGCCGGACGGCGGCGCATGTGCTTTTGTATGAGTCTATGGTCATGCTGGGCGGTGTCCTGGGAAATATTGTGACGGTTTTTCCGGAAATGCCGGTTCCGTTCGGGCGGCCTATGCTGGTGCTGTTCGGGCTTGGCAGCGGGATTCAGGTGGGCTGTCTGGTAATGGCGCTGGCGGAGATTATGAATGTGTTTCCGATTGTCTTTCGGCGGATGAAACTGAAAAAAGGGCTTTCTCTGGTCATTACGGTGCTGGCGGCGGGCAAGGTGGCAGGAGGGCTTTTTTATTTTTTCCGGCAGATGGGATAGCGTGGCGCGGCTGCGGTTGACGCAGCGTGTGCGGCGGGTTACAATGGCAGAAAAATCAGGAGGGGATATCTTATGGTAACTTTGGTTGCAAGGCAGAGTATTATTATCAAATGCAATATGCAGACTTCGGCGCTGCTTGGGAATTATGAATTTTATTATGCGGCGGGGCTTTTTTGCCGGCTGCGGCGGATTGAGGTGGATGCGGATATCCTGCCCGGTGCGCTTAAAAAAGCAATTCTGCCGGCGCTTTCGGAATCTAAGCCGGAAGATCCGAAGGAGCGGTATCTGGTGAACATGCTGCTTGGGTATGAGCCGGATGAGGAATATGAAACGCAGATGAGGGAGCTTTTGCGCTGGGGTCTTGGAGAAGAACGGATCTGGCAGGTAAACTAAGTAAGGAAGCGAGGAAAAAAGATTGGCAAAGGAAAAGAAAATCAGCCCGCAGAAGGCGGAAGAGCAGCGGGCATATAACGAATACGTCAAGGAGGTAACGCCGACGCATTCGCTGCCGAAAAATATGGCGAAGGCGTTTGCGGCAGGCGGGCTGATCTGTGTAATCGGACAGGGGATTTTGCAGTACTGCGGTGCCCTGGGGCTTGACAAGGATACGGCCGGAAGCTGGTGTAGCCTGCTTCTGGTGCTGCTTAGCGTAGTATTGACCGGATTGAATTTGTACCCGAAGTTTGCGAATTTCGGCGGGGCGGGCGCACTGGTGCCGATTACCGGGTTTGCAAATTCGGTGGCGGCGCCCTGTATTGAGTTTAAGAAGGATGAGTGTGTTATAATAAGACCAAGTCAGAGAAGCCCCGTTTAATCAGGGTGAGTATGATGATTCAGTCCAAATAATTCTGTAGAAAGGAGATTTGCAGTATTTAAGCATCAAAATGTATAATGCCAAGATCGGAAGAGCGTCGTGTAGGGAAAGAGTGTGGTACCTTGTGTA
>CAMSEJ010000183.1 GCA_947057405.1 uncultured Roseburia sp. | reverse complement strand
GTTCAAAAACCTGCGCCCTTTCCTCTTCCGGGATCCCTGCTCCTTCGTCTTCCACACTGATGCAGAGAAACATTTCCAGCGTATGCGTACAAACGGTTACCGTACTGTCCTCCGGAGAATATTTGACCGCATTGTCCAACAGGTTCCCGAGGGCTTCCCTGGTCCAGCGAATATCATAGGATGCTAAAATGTCCTCTTCGATTTCCGTATGAATAGAGATGCGTTTTGCATCCGCCTGCCCCTTTACTTCCCGAACGGCAGATTCTATCAACAGTGAAACCGGCTGCGGCACAATGTGCAGTTTGATCATATCACGTTCGAGCCTGGACATTTTCGTCAGCGACTGAATCAGAAAATCCAGCTTTTCGGATTGCAGCCGAATCTGCTCTACATAAGGCATCAGTTCTGCCGGGCTGATTTCTGCAAGAAGCTGTGTATACAGGCTGATGTTGGCAATCGGCGTTTTGGTCTGATGGGAAATATCCGTGACCAGTTCTTTTATGGCCGCTCGTTCCGCTTTTATTTTTTCCGCTGCCGTCTCTTTTCCGGTCAGATACTGGCAGAACTTGCTTTCAAGCCGCGACAGCTCCGTTTCGTCATAATTTGATTCCGTAAACCGCCCGTTTATGGCATCGGTCAGCATTTCATCCAACCTGGATACGATTTTATTTGCTCCAAACATACCTGATTTCCTCTGTCGGCATATGCCAATGCCGCCTGTCTCCATTCTTTTGAAAAATACGCTAATCCGGCTGCTTCCAGACGTACCCAATCCCGTATACCGTATGCACAGGATGTTCCCTGCCACAGACGGACAGCTTTTTACGCAGGCGGCTGATCGTAACCGACAGGGCGTTTTCATCGACATATTCCATGCCGTCCGTCCAGATTTTGTCCACTAACTGATCGCGCGTTAAGGTCTGGCCGGGATGTGTGACAAACAGCTTTAACAGCTTTTGTTCGGGGACGCTCAGCTGGATTTGCTGCGCGCCCGCGTAAAATTCCAGCTTTTCAAAATCAAAGCAAAAGCCGCCTTCCTCGTAAATCTGCTGCGCAGGCTTTTGGGAACGTCTCCGGATATTTTCCACGCGGGCGCGCAGCGCCATCAAGCTAAACGGTTTTGTAATGTAGTCGTCTGCGCCAAGAGTCAGGCCGGTTACTTCATCCGACTCCAGATCGTTTGCCGTAATCATTAAAACCGGGATATCCGAGGCTTTACGCAAATCACGCAGGAAATCAAACCCGCTGCCGTCCGGGAAATTCACATCCAGCAGCAGCATATCCGGCTGCTTATCCTGCCAGGCTGCCTTAGCGTCTTTTAAAGTATATGCGCAAAGAAACTCGATGCCTTCTTTTTGCAGCGCCAGGCGGATGCCCTGGTTTAATCCTCTGTCGTCCTCCGCAACCAAAATTTTATAACTCATGTTATACTTCAAAATCCAAACACGACCTTGTCTTTGTAAACGGCCGCACTTTACTGTCCGCCACCCGAACATGCTCCGGATGGACCGAATACCCTTTTAGGGACGCTTCATCTTCAAAGCACGAATCCAGCATCAGTTCCGCAGTAGAAGACGGCAGGCATTCCGTCTGGACACGGATCTCCTTAAGCCCCGGAATCTTGCCTTTTAACCCTTCCAGGCCGGTTTTTATTTCCTGTTTGATCTTTGCTTTTTCCTCCGTGGAATATTCGTCTTTTAACTGCCATAATATAATATGCTTTACCATTAAAAATCCCTCCTGCCATTTCGTTTTGTAATTTTATAAGGAAAACGCGGCTCTCAAAAACCATTGGCCGGGTATGCAAAACCTGCAGCAGCCGCTGTTATATGCCAATCAGCACCTTATTTCCGCAAAAAGCAAACCCGTATTTGCGTATCTGTTCCTTTTTCATTCCTTTTGCAATCAAAACTGCCTCATAATTCTTCTGCTCAATCTGATTTAATGCCGCTTTTACCGTATCCTTAAGATCCCGTTCCCCATCGTTTACATCCTGCACCTTAAATTCAAAAATCATTGCATCGTCACTTTTGTTTCTGGGTTCCAGCATTACGTCATACCTGCCGAAACCGCTTTCCCGGTTGGATGTAATCGTATACCTGTCGTTCAGTTCCACAATCAGCCCCAGGACAAAACCGTGATAAAAGCGTTCCGGCCGGCGCTGCGACGGCTTTGTCTGGGTGTCAAAGCAGCTGAAGGTTTCCGCTGCCACCTGATTCATGTAGGCATTCATAGCTTTGATATCGTTCCGAAGCAGCGCTTTGATAAAGGCATTGTACGCTAAGCCCGCCTGCCCAAACCATCTGCGTACCATATTCCGAAACATAACCTTCACTTCCAAATTGGTCAGCGCAAGCGTATACTCTTCCTTCCAGCCGTCGTATTCGTCCGTCCTGTTTTCGTACCGGCTTACTTTTAAATATCCGCTTGCTAAAAGCAGCGCCCATATCGCCTGTCTGTCCTGATCCAACTGATTATAGACAATCTGTTCATCCAGCTCCGTAACCAGGCAGTTCCCCTCTAACAAATCTTCAAACGTCTGCTTAATGTCCTGACTGCCTTCTCTCAGAAGCCGATCTGCCAGGCTGTTTGAGCTGGTATTCACCCAATATGTCCCGACTTTCTTTTTATCCAGGTAATGAATGATGGACCAGGGATTATAAATATCTCTGCATTTGCCAAAAATAAACCCGTCATACCACTTCTTTACTTCTCTTATCCGATCGGACAGATCAAACTCTTCCAATGCCGCAAAAACTTCCTCCTCCGTAAAACCAAAGGCATCCGCATATTTATCTGAAGTCGTCGTAACCGCTTCCAGATTATTCATATCCGAAAAAACGGATTTCTTGCTGACCCTTGTAATACCCGTCATGATCGCCCGTTCCAGATAGGGATTCGTTTTAAATGCAGAATTAAAAATACTCCGGATAAAGCCGGTCATCTCGTCCCAATACCCGTTCACATAAGCTTCCTGCATGGGCGTATCGTATTCGTCCAAGAGCATAATCGTCTTTTTTCCATAATATCTGGATAAAAAATCAGCCAGAGAACGCAGCGCAGCAGCCGCTGTGCTGTCCGACATGTTTGCCGAAACCTCCTGGTAAAATTCTTTCTCTTTTTGATTGAGTAAGCCGCTATTCAACAAAAAATCGTTTTTGTTATACTGTTCTTCTATTACACGGCACATGCTTTTTCTCGCTTCTATAAAAGTATTCTCCTTTATGTTTGCAAAGCTAAAGCAAATCACCGGATACGTTCCCTGCAGAAGGCGGTATGCTTCATCCTCCCAGATCGAAAGCCCCTCAAACAAATCGCTTCTTTTGGCATATTTCACAGAAAAGAAATTACAAAGCATGCTCAGATTCAGGGTCTTTCCAAATCTCCTGGGACGCGTGATCAGTGTCACTTCGTCATCCGATTCCCACCATTCCCGGATAAAATGCGTTTTATCCACATAAAAATTATTTTTTGTCCGGATCCGCTCAAAATCCTGATGCCCAATCCCTACCGTCCTTACCATTACGCCACTTCCCTTTTACCAGTCACGCTCCCGGATCGCTTCCTCCGCGCCCAGCGCAAGATCAAACCATTCCAGAATATACCCCACGGTTTCCCCGATGCTGTCCCGCGCCACGGTTTCCAGTTCACTGTCCCGTTCTTCAAATTCTTCCTGCAAATCGTTGATCGCAAGCGTCATTTCATCAAACTTCTGCTGTATGTGCTCCAAATCCCGTTCCCCGGTTTCCAGAAACGCAATTGCCTGCCGTATGCATTCCCTTACTTTGTCAACCAGGTCATCCGGAAAATACCCGTCCTGATACATATCGTCAAGCAGCCTGTACTCCGTATCAAATTTTTTCACCCGTCCCACCTCCAGTCACAGAGATTTTCATGTGCGTTGACCCGCCGCAGCTCGTCCCGCACTTCCATTAACGCAAAGCCCAAAAGATTTTGCCCGCGCCACTTCGCCGGATCCTGCGCGTCGGGCGCATGCTCCGAAAGCCGGATTCCCCAGACTGCGTCATACGGGCTGGCTTCCGCGAGTATATCGTCCCCGGTCGAGAGCAAAAACTCCCGAAACGTGCGGTTCTGGCTGAATTTATACCAGTTCCCGTTCAGCACAACAGAATACTTTACCTGATCCCAAATGTCCTGCCGAAACCCTTTGACCTTCCTGCCAAGCGCTTTGAGCCGCTTCGGATCGGTATCCTCTAAAATCTGCTGCCGCACGGCTTCATCCCCGAATAATTCCGCCTTCTGCTCCATCATAAACTGCTCCATACAGCTGTACTTCCGATCCAGTGCCAGAAATTCCCCCGACTGCCACTGGCTAAAGCAGCCGTTCCCGCACACTTCCCATCCCAAAGGCAGGCTCTTAAAAAAGAGCCGTATCCGGCGCTCTTTCCCTCCGTCGCGTTCCCGGCAGAGGCCCTCTGCCGAATAACGCGGCTCTCCTTCCTGCCGCCACAGGGGGATGCAGTAGTCTTCGTGCGTAAACAGCTCGCAGGTATCCTCCTCCCGCCACCAGCCCTTCCAAACCAAAGGCTCCGGAAAAAGCGCTTCATACTCTTTCTTCTCCTCATCCGAAAGCGCGTCAAACCATTCAAAAAAACGATCCTTATAACTCTCGCCATAGCCCATACGCCAGCCGATCGAATACCTGTCGATTTCAGGATAAGCCAGCCAGAGGGGCGGCATAATTTTTTTATCCTGCAGCATAAATCACCCCTCCCCCATTTCTTTTGTCATTTCAAAATAGGGCGAACCCCCATATCCGCACCTGCGGTAGGTTTCGATTGCCCCCGTATTTTCTTTTTCCACTTCCAGTTTAAACCGGACCGCGTCCGGACAGCGTTTTTCCAGGTACCCAAACCATGCCGACGCAATTCCTCTCCTGCGGTACCGGGGCTTGATAAACAGATCTTCAATCCAGATACAAAGCCCTCCGTATTCCGTCGTATAACCTTTTGAAATGATAGCGTACCCGGCCAATTCCTCCCCGTCCGCAAACACAAATCCTTCCACAAACGGCAGCTCTCCCAGGCAGTCTTCTACGTCGCGTTTTAAAACCGCATCCGAAGACGTGTGGAACACCGCCGGCGAATCGTAAAACACGCGCATCATATCCAGTACTGCCTGCTTATCCTTTTCTTCCATTTCCCGAATCAAAACCATAAAAGCTTTTTTTCCTTTCTTTTGAACCCAAAACGCTACATCAGAAACTGCGCCAGCGCAAAATTGCTCAGATCAATCCCTTTATCCGTCAGAAACAGCCTGGTCGGCGTATCGCAGATTAACTCTTCCTCCTGCAGATACTGTATCACTTCCCCGTAAATCTGACCTACCGTAAAGCCGAATGTATGGAAAAAAGCGTTTTTCTCAATCCCGTCCGTCATACGAGATCGGAAGAGCGTCGTGTAGGGAAAGAGTGTGGTACCTTGTGTAG
>CAMSEJ010000182.1 GCA_947057405.1 uncultured Roseburia sp. | reverse complement strand
ATTTCGTTTGTAAAATCTATCTTTGACGATTAGGGGATAATTCATTTAAGAGTTTTCCCCTTTTTTCGCGGTTTTTTCAAAGGAATCTATCCCAAACAAAGGATAGATTCCTTTTTATATATACAAATAAAATAATCAAAGGAGGTTCACACAGGAACAACACAGCGTTAAGAGCAGAGGTGCGAAGCACCAGCAATCTCTCTCATATATCTATCCAATTTTGTTTTATTAAGTGCAAAGAAATCTATTTCATTCCGAGGAATGAAGTGCTATGATAAAGCCATCGACAATCAGGATTTGTGCTTAAAGAATAAAATTGTATTTCAAAGGAGAAGAATCACCATGACAGACGCAATCAAACTTGATTTGACTAATACCCCTGAAAAATTTCGCCCAACAGTAGACGAAATTCTTTCTCAGCTAACGAAATTCTTGAAAGAACTTGGTCATTTGGAAGATCAGTATTTCGTTCAGCAAACGCGGCTTCATCGGAACGGACGGATCCTTAGCTTCAAGGGCGGCATTCAGGAGGAAATCATTGACGATCAGGAATTAAAACAAAAATTCAAAAAACTCTATTGCCAACTCATAGACCCGCACTGCACATCAGAAATGCTGGCTCAACGCCGTGACTGTCTTCATGGTGAGCATTAACCATCTTTTTTCAACTGGCTAAGAAAGCTGGAAAATCGACGCAGTATACTATGGAGGGCTGCACGATACCCGTTGACAAAGAGAATATTATTTTTGAGCTGACCATAGGATATTCATGGATTTTATCGATCTTTAGTTTTGCAGTTTCAAATCAGCCCTGTTATGCCAATACGTTGCTCTTGATCTGCACCAGCAGCATCACCGTGCTAACGCCCAGCAGAATATGACCAATCCCGGCAATACCAGAGATCACAGCACTCATGCCAGAAGGGATTGTGGGTGCCAGAACTTGGGCTACGCCCCGAACCAAGAGCATCACAGCCATCAGATTCAGACCAATATGGTAGGCAATCAGTACCCGTCCGGTTTTTTCATTGGTAAAAGAAAAGTTCTTTTCCAGCAGGAGTAACAGGAGAAAAAATATCATACCCAGCAGAAAATAATGAGTGTGGACAACGGAGAGGGCGGTTTTGTCGGTAAAACCGTTGAATTTGGTAAACTCACGATAGAACACGCCGCCAACCATCGCAAGGATGGCATACAGCAGGGCCGAATTGATGTAACGCTTCATATTAATTCCTCCTTTATCTGCATTCCTGCTTCACAGCGAAATATCCGATGAGTACTGTCCATACATAGGCGCAGGTCTTAGAGCGCGGGGAACCAGATGGAACGAATCACCCGCTCCCAACACGACAGCCAGCCAATACAGGCGGAATTGACGCTCTCCCTTGCTGCCCCGGATCATTAAAATTCCAATGGTAATGACAGAGATCGGATAGACCGCATCAAACAGGGTTTCTACAAGTGCTTGCATATTTTATTCTTCTTTCCGCGCCGCTTTATCTTGAACTGTGGCGGCAAGTACCGCTTTGCCATAGTTACGGCCAAACAACATTCCGGCCAGCAGAAGGGAAACGCCCAGGCCGGTATAGAAAACGGCAATAAACCGCTCTGGTGCAAGTCCACTTACCCGCAGGCCAATACCACCGGCCATCATCACCGCCATGATCGCAAATGTCTTGCCGTCAAAGAATTTCAAAAAAAATTGCCGTTCTTCCTGATAGGCATTGATTCTGGCGGTGTGCTTTTTTACCAGCTTTCCAAAAATAAAGATCCGAAACACCATAAAGACCAGTATAGACAACAGATAATTTTGCACAAAAAGATAGGACGGATAAGCCATCAAACCGATACGAAGTATGTTGAATGCCGCCGCGCTCCACACGAAACAAGCAAGCAGCAGCGTATTTCGCTTTACTTTCATGATTCCTCCTCTGATAAACAATGTTCAGTTTCCGGGATAAAAACCCCACAACATAGTGGGATTTTTAATAAAGAGTTCTGCAAACGATCTCCAGTACAGCGGAGGGATCATAGTCCTGCCGCAGCAATGCGGACAGAATCAGTGAAAACAGAACATCCGAAAATCTTTCCAAGGTAAACTGCTCCGTAAAGGCATCAGCCCGAATCCTGGTGTCCTGCTTCAAGACTGAACATATTCCATTCAAAATGTGCTGCCAAGCCTGCTGCATTTTCTGTTTCCCATCGGCCTTTTCCTCCTGCATAAAGCTCAGGGAGTGCAGTGTAAAAAAGCCGGGATACTGTTTACAGCCGTATTCCATCTGTCCATACGTCCAAGTAATATAGGTTTGTATGTCGTGAGACACAGCCTCGTCTTCCGGGTGATAAAAAATCTCGTGCCAAACACTTTCTACTGTAGCGGACACCAGTGCAGTCTTGGAGTCAAAATATTTCACCCTTTACAGCATACATCTCTTTTTCTTGTTGAGACCCCATCTGTAAAAATTAACATTTTGTTTATTGACTATATGATCTGTTTTGTATGAAGCGGCTTCCATCAATGCAATTTGCGGTGAGAGCCAGATACCAAAGGGCTTACTCTACCATAATTTCAAAAATAAAGATAGCTTGTTCCTTCGGTGTATCAGGCTTTGTTACAATCAGCTGACGGAATACCTCCGTTCCCGGAAGCAGACTTGTTATATCGCCCAAGCATTTAGTGTCCCAACTCAAAGAAATGCGTCAAAAGTAAACGAGGGGGGCTGTCGGTGAATACTGATTTTTAAACTCTAAATATTAAAACACGAATCTCCCATAGAAATCGGTGTTTTTTACACCTGATCTCCTGCGGGAGATTCGTATTTTTTCTTTTTGTCGTTTTCTTTGATATCTCCAAAATGTCCTTCTGTCTGTATAGAACGGATTTGTCGAGTATCTGTTCAAAAATATAAAAACGCCTTCCGTTCCATTGCTACAAATCCGCCTCCGTGTCCCGAAGCATCGCCGGAATCTGTGACAGCATATTGTCAATATCTTCAAACATCGCACTCTTTGTCGTCCCAAGCTTGCTCGCCCGATCGATATGCTTAACGACCTCCTGGTACTGAAGCTTAATTTCATCAAAGAACCGGCAAATCTCCTGAAGCTCCTTTTTGGAGTCTTCAATCACGCCCGAAATCTCCTCCTGCACCGATGCCGCCCCTTCCGCCGTCGTAATAATATTCTGGAAGGAGTTATCCGTACTCTTTACGGTTTCGATATTCGTACCAAGCGCTTCCTTAGAGTCTAAAATACTGCTGTTTAGCTGCTTAGTGCCATGCTGCACATCCTGGATGCCGGTATCCACCTCATTTGCAAGGCCTTTAATCTCTTCTGCAAGCTCCCGTACCTTTGTCGCAACCACGGCAAAGCCTTTGCCCTGCTCCCCTGCCCGGGATGCTTCAATTGAGGCGTTGATGGCAAGGATATTCGTTTCGTCCGCTATGGATACGATTTTGACCATGCACCGCTGGATACCGGAAACCGCTGCCAGAAGCTGCTCAAACGTCTGCTCCATTGTGCTGTACGATTTTTCCACCTGCATCGAGGTTTCCTTCAGTTCTTCTACCTTCCCTTTTGTCTCCGATACCGTCTGCGTGATATCCTCCCGCACCTGGGCAAACTGTCCGGCCGCTTCATTGATATTGGAAAAAGAATCTCCAAACTCCTGAAGCTGCTCATGGAAATGATCGGCCTTTTTTAATACGCCGGAGAAGGAGCTGCCTACCATATTCAGCTCAAATAGGGACTCCACTTCTTTTCCAATCAAATCCTTCTTGTAGTCATTCAGGCAGTCTGTCACATGCAGTACCGGGTACAGGCTCTTTTCCGTATGTAGTACTTCCCCCTGTTTCTTCCTGTTTTTCGCTGGAAACAACATCTCTTCCGTCCCCTCCTTTATTCAAATACCACACATGTCATAGACTGGTTGACAAAGCGGTTATTGTAATGCTCCCCGTATCCGACCAATCCGGCATGGCTGCCTAAAGCTGCCATATCCTGCAAATACTGCTGCATATAACCCTGTTCACTGAACAGCTTATACCGAAACAGGCAATTGACGGAAAATACGGCGGAACGCTTTGGGAACTCTTTGCAGATCATCCGGATCGTCTGTCGGGTAATCGCTCTGTAATCGCCCAACTCCAGTAAAATCAGTACGTCAGAATCATTGACCTGCCGGAAGCACGCAAGAGAATTGCCGTTTACCTCTTTGATTGAAATAATGCAGATATCATCCCCGTTGAGTTTACCGAACGGGTTTTTAAATGTCTGCGTCAAAATCTGCTGATCGGTCACATGCAGAATACCCTGATAAACCTGCTTGGCCGGCCTGCCGTTTAACTTTCCGATAATATAATTCGCTTTATCCGTATCCGACGCAATAAAGCGGTAATTCTTATACGGATGGTAAATATTCTCCTTATACGTTTTGACCCTTCCGTTTTGATTGCGGATCACCCCGTATGCCACCGCATCCTCATAAACCTTTCCATTGGCAGACACCTTGCCGGCATCTCCTGTCCCGCCGACCAGCGAGATCCCCGCCCGCTTTAACACCGTGTTAATCGTTGTGAGCACGCATGCGTCATTTCCGGAGCAAAAATCAATGCACACCGTGTCCTGCATGGAACCGTTTACCTTACACACATCCTCTTCCAGCCGGTGGATATATTTCATCGGCATGCTGGATACCTGCTCCAGCACGTTTGCCGCTGCGGACACTCCGTCCAGAAATGCGATTACACAGACTCCCTGCTCAACAATCCTGGTGTCATATCCCATCCCCATACACCCGATACTCGGCACGCCGGGATAAAGCTTCTCCAACTGCTTCACATGCGCCTCAAACTGGCCGCTGCCTGACAAAAGCATTAAAAACTGCGGACGGCTTAACCCCGCAACTGCTTCCTCCAGATTTCCACGCTGGCTCATTCCAAAAAACTGCCTCATGCTGCCGCCTCCCTCCATTCCATATATATTTTATCTGATAGCATTCAGATTAAATTATACGTTAGAAGTGAGGGCTGCGTCAATCCATTTTTTTCATATTAATTCGGCCGGGGCATAAAAGCAAACATTTTATTTAATCCCGTTCCAATCCGTCTAAAAGTTCATTTTCCCATACGTCTCCACCGGAACATACGCCCGGATAAAAATCCCGTCTGGCTCATACCGCTCTTCCAAAAGCTCCCCGGACTTGCGGACAAGCTGCAATGCGCCTGCCTGATCATACGGAACCATACGCTCAATCAAAACATGTTCCTCGCGCAAAAGCTCTTCCAGCACCTGCTTCACTTCCCCAAGCCCCGTACCGTATTTTGCGGAAACCGGAATCGTATAATCCGCCATAAAATCATGCAGCGGCCCTTCCTGCGTATTCCGATCCTGCTTGTTCAGCAATGTGACAATCTTTTTGTCCTCTACACAGATCGGAAGAGCGTCGTGTAGGGAAAGAGTGTGGTACCTTGTGTAG
>CAMSEJ010000181.1 GCA_947057405.1 uncultured Roseburia sp. | reverse complement strand
AGACGTGTGCTCTTCCGATCTCCTAAGCACCTGAGCCTGCCGCTGCCCTTTTGCATCTCGCCCCGGCACACATACTGATAATTGGCATAGCTCTTCGGATTTTCCCGCAGAAATTCCAGCGCCGTAATGATTTTAAACGTAGAACCGGGCGGATACAGCCCCTGGGACGCGCGGTTTAACAGGGCGGAGGTCTGATTTTCGTCCGCGACAACCGTCTCCCAATCCTCCCGGATCGTATTCGGGTTAAAATCAGGCTTAGATACCATTGCCAGAATTTTTCCGGTGGCAGGCTCCATTACGGCAATTGCCCCCTGATAATCCCCCAGCGCTTCATACGCCGCTTCCTGAAGTGCGGCATCCAGCGTCGTCACAACGTCGTCGCCCGCGCTCTTCGTATCTGTCAGCCGGTCGATCGCCTGTTCCAGAAAAAAAGCATGGGAACGCAGCAGGTTGAAATTTGCCCAGGATTCGATGCCGGAACGGCCGTATTCTGTGGTGGAATACCCCACGATATGGGAAAACAGGCTGCCGTAAGGATAAACGCGCGTTTCCGTCCCGTCCGCGTCCGCCTGCGTTTCGGCAAGCACCTTCCCGTCCGCAGAAAGGATCCTTCCGCGTTTTATCGTTTTTACAAACGTTTCCTGTCGGGTATTATATGTGTTGTTGATAAAATCCTCGCTTTCGGCAAACAAATAGAAGGCGAAATATCCCATGGTACACAAAAACAGCCCGATCAGGCAGTAGGTAATCACGGCAAATTCCCGGTTGTTATCCGTTTTTTCGTTTTTTCCCATCCGAATTCCCTCCTTCCTCCGTTTCCCGCAGGATATAAAAGCCCTGGATCACCGCAAAAAGGATCACCGTGCCAAACAAAGAGCTGCCGCCGTAGCTGACCAGGGGCAGCGTAACCCCGGTTGACGGTATAAATTTGATTACGCCGCCGATGGTCAGAAAAACCTGGAAGCCATACATGGTTCCAAGCCCCAGCGCCACCAGCTTATAAAAACGATCCTTTAACTGCATTGCAATATTGAAAAACATCAGAAAACAGCTCATGCAGATCAAAATCAGGCAAATTGCCGCGATACCGCCCATCTCCTCGGAAATGGCGGAAAACACAAAGTCCTGCTCTACCACCGGGATTTTTTCCGGCAGCCCGCAGGTTAAGCCCACGCCGAACCAGCCTCCCGTACCGATCGCAAACAGAGACTGGCAGACCTGATAGCCCTCCCGGTCAATGACGCTTAAGGGATCCTGCCACGCCACAACCCTTGTCCGGACATGGGCAAACAGACGGTACGCCACGGCAGCCGCAAGCGATCCGCCGGCAAGTCCGCCAAACAAATACAGCGGCCTGGCAGTCGCCACATAAAGCATGGCAAGGTAGACCACAAAAAAAATCAGTGCGCCGCCCAGATCCCTTGAGCACACCAAAATGACCACATGCGCCGCCGCCACTGCAGTCGTCACCGCCGCCTGCTTTGGTTCAGTCGAGCGGTGCAGCCTGGCCGCGGCAAAAAAGACAAATATAATTTTGACAAATTCCGAGGGCTGCAGCGCAATCCCCGCTACCGTAAAGGACAGCTTTGCGCCGTAGCTGACCGCGCCAAGCACCGCTACGGCAAGCAGCGCCCCCAGCCCTGCCGCCGCATACAGCCACGTCAGCCTGCGGATAAAACGGATTTTTTTAACCAGGTACGGCACGCCCAGCGCAAAAATCACGGAGCCTACCGCAATCGTGAACTGCCGGACGGCTTTTTCATAAGAAAGCCTGCTTAAAATCAAAAATCCGACGGCAAGCAGCATACACATATTATTGACCAGAAGCTGCGCAGAGTGCTCATACAACAGCCGGTAGCCGCTGATGATAATCAGAAAAAACACCACCTGCGCCGCATAAAACAGCAGTATTTTCGGATTGCGCGTCCGGTAAAGCAAAACCAGGTTTCCGGTCAGGTGCCAGAAAAACATCCACACGTTCTGACGGCGCAGCAAGGCTGCCTGGCGCTCCTTTTGCTTTTTCTGCAATACTAAAAAGCAGCTCCAGGTATACAGCGCAAACCATATGATCATCAGGTATCTTGCGATTTCACAAAACAGACTGCCCATATATCCCTCTATTCTACGCCCCTTTTGTAATGGCCGTATGTAAATTCCGCACATACGCCATGCCGGGATGCGCCCGCACCGTCTCCAAAGCACCGTTCTGCAAACTGCCGGATTACCGAACGTACCTGCTCTCCCGTTTCTGTGGTGAACGACAGGCGGTATCCGGAAAGCCCGGCCGCGGCCAGTTCCGGTATTACAGAAGATAAATCCAGCGGACGGGAATTGTAAATCACGTTGTAGCATTCGGCGCAGTTATTTTTTACCGGAAACAGCACGCCGTACCGGTCCTTTAATTCCAGAACCCCCGGTGTACGGCTGCATCCCGTTTTGTTGCGGACGATACAGTGCGCGCTCACCATCAGCGGCAGCGCCCCGTAAACAACCATCTCGCTTGCGGCATTCTGCCGCTTTGCGATTTCCCTGCGGTTTAATTCCACCGGCACGGTATCCCCCGAAATCCCGTAAGCCCAAAACGCTGCGCGCGCCGCATTCGACCAGGTATATAAACTGTAATCCAGCCGGATCCGGGCCGGATCGATCCCCCGGGAAAGCAAAAAACCAAGCGCATCATAGCTTTTTACCAGAAACCCGTCTGCAGATAGTTTCGGTAAAACAGACGAATAAAATACGGACGTATGATGGCGGAATACGGCCGGCAGGATAAAATACACCTGCTTATTAAGGCGCTTTGCCTCCGCGTGGATTTCCCGCATCCGGCAAACGAGCTCGTTTCGCGCAAACATAGCGCTGTCCGTGTAAATACAGGAAAGAAACGGGGTTTTTAACAAAACCGAAAGCTGCTCCTTTGTTTCTGCGGATGCGGCTACACAAACCGGTCCCTCCGAGGGCCCGGGCAAACGCTCTTCCTCCAGGCCCGCCCGCCCGTCTGACAGACGCGGGGTTTGCCTGCGGTAAGGCTTTAAGCACTGCTCCTTTAACCCGTCCAGCGCCTGCCGCCGCATTTCGTTCACCGAAGATACGGGCAGAAACATTCCGTCCTGCAGACGGATCTCCAGCGATTCAAATTCAAACGGCGTATTTCCCGTTTTACACAGCTTTTCCCGCAGCGACGCTTCCGTTACCGCCGTCCGTTTTGCCCGGACGGCGGTTTCCCCGGTCACCGTCATCAAAAATCCGCCTGAACCGGATGCCACCGTAAGCGCTGCCGGATGCCCCTCCTCTGCCAAAAAGCGGCCGTTTATCCCAAGCTTCGGTTCCGTAAACGCGCAGGCGGGCGCCGACGCTTCTTCCTTTGCCCTTATATGACAGGGCTGATCCGACGTAATCATATCCGCCCCGCCCTGCCCCGTAAGAAATCCTTCCGTAAACCCGCTGCGGCTGCCCAAATCCAAAAGCTTCTGCCGATCCTCCCGACGGACGGCATATCCTTCCCTCCCGAGCGCAAGATAGCGGTCAAGGTATTCCCGATAAACGGAAACCACGCCCGCCGCATATTCGGCCTGCTTCATCCTGCCCTCAATTTTAAACGAAAAAACGCCGCTTTCGGCAAGCTGCGGCAGCAGCCCGACGGCGCACAAATCTTTCGGGCTTAACGGATATACCGGCTGCTCCTCCCCAATCCCATACGGCAGCCTGCACGGCTGGGCGCACCTGCCGCGGTTGCCGCTTCTGCCGCCTAACAGGCTGCTGAACAGACACTGGCCGGAGTAGCAGTAACAAATCGCCCCGTGCACAAATACTTCAAGCTCCACCCCGGCGTCCCGCCTGACCTGCGCAATTTCCTCCAGGGAAAGCTCCCGCGCCAGAACCACGCGCGACGCTCCCGCTTCCGCCAGAAGCTTTGCCCCGTGCCCGCTTACTACCGTCATCTGCGTGCTGGCGTGAACGGGCAGATCCGGAAAATCTCTGCGGATCTGCCGCATCACGCCGAAATCCTGCACAATAACCGCGTCCAATCCCTGCCGGTAATACGGCAGCAGATATTCCGAAAGCTGCTGTAATTCCTGCTCCTTTAACAGTGTATTGACCGCCAGATACAGCTTCCGTCCGTACAGATGCGCATAATCTATGGCCCACAGCAGCGCCTCCTCGTCAAAATTCGGGGCATACGCCCTTGCGCCGAACCGGCTTCCGCCCACATAAACCGCATCTGCGCCTGCACCGATCACCGCCTTTAAAATCGGCGGGGCGCCTGCCGGAGCCAGCAATTCCAATTCCTTTGCCATAACACGTCCCTTTCCGTTCCGTTCTTCACCATTTTTCGCAAAACTGACAGAAAAAGGGAGACGAAGCGCTCGTCCCCCCTATTTTATTCATTTTACATGCCGTCTGTCATTGCTCCGCTTTGTCTTTCTCTTCCGGTTCATCCTCAGAACCGTCCTCCAGCAGCAGCTCTTCCAGATCCGCTTCGAGCCTGGCGTTCTTCTGCTGCAGATTCTTATTCTTTTCTTCCAGCTGACGGACGGTTTTCTCGTTCGCCTCTGCCTTGCTTTGTTCGGATATCAGCTCATATTTTAAATCGTAAATCTCTTTTTCTTTGATTTCCAGATCCTGTTCGAGCTTCTCAATGCGCTCTTTTGCCTTGAACAGATCGTCCGCGATATTCAGCTCAATTAAAGTCGCCCTCATATCCATCGGGAAACGGCGGATTTCGTCCATCTTCCCGAATTCATTTATCTTATTATTGATATACGCCGCTACACGCTGCAAATATTCTTCTCCTTCGTATCCGCTCAGCGTATACACCTTTCCGCCTATAATCACTTCCGTATCGGATTTCGATGACATACGTTTTCCTCCCCTGAAATGGCTTTCGTTTCATTATAACGGCATTTCCCCTATCTGGCAAGCCCGAAATGCGCAAAAGCCAAATCCGTTGCCACCCTGCCCTTTGGCGTGCGGTTGATAAACCCGTTTTTTACGAGAAACGGCTCGTATACGTCCTCAATGGTCCCGGAATCCTCCCCGATGGCAGCGGCCAGCGTCTCAAGCCCCACCGGGCCGCCGGCGAATTTCTGCATCACGGTCAGCAGAATATTCCTGTCATTCTGATCCAGCCCATACGCGTCTACTTCCAGCAAATCCAGCGCAAACGCCGCTACTTCCTTTGTAATATGCCCGTCGTATTTTACCTGCGCAAAATCCCGGACGCGCTTTAACAGGCGGTTTGCCAGACGCGGCGTCCCGCGGCTGCGCCGCGCCAGCTCATACGCCCCGTCTTCGTCTGTCTCAACCTTTAATCTGACGGCAGAATGCAGTACAATCTCCTTTAATTCCTCCACCGTATAAAATTCCAGATGGTGCACGACCCCAAACCGGTCACGCAGCGGCGCCGACAAAAGCCCCGCCCTTGTCGTCGCCCCCAAGATCGGAAGAGCACACGTCTGAACACCAGTCACAAGGCATGATCTCGTAT
>CAMSEJ010000180.1 GCA_947057405.1 uncultured Roseburia sp. | reverse complement strand
ACACAAGGTACCACACTCTTTCCCTACACGACGCTCTTCCGATCTTACAGCCTGCGGCTAATTTCTGAATATACTGGTTTAAGTACTCCCGTTCCTTGTTCTCAATGGCATGTAAAAACGGCTTTTTCTCCTCTTCATACAGGCTGGTATCGCGTAAAAGCTGGTTTTTCAGTTCCGTTACCTGCGGGTGGGAAAGCCGGTCCAATATACCGCATTTCGCCTTGTAGCGCTTCTGGGCGGCTTCGCGCCTGGTGGCCGGAATTTCTCTGGGCGTCTCCTTCGCTCCCGCATAAGCGTTCCCGGAGACGCTTTTTGTATCTGCGGCAGGCATCCCCCCGGACGCCTGCGGATGTCCTAACGTCAGCGTGTCCATAGCCGGCATATTGGCGCGCTGCTGTTTTCTGGCATGGGATGTTCTGGGCATAATCGGATCGATCCGCCGTTTTTTGACTTCCCTCTGTACGGTTCCTTCCAGCCACTGTACGCTCCTGACCGGATAAAATCCCTCTTCCATTTTCTCCGCAATATCCGAAAGTTTCTCGTCCGAAAGCTTTTCCATATGATTGCAGAGCTCTTCGAGGGACTCTTCCCCGTTTTCGGCGCGTGAAGATTCCCTCCTTTTGCGCATGGCTTCAAATTCGTTAAACTTGTAATTGGAAACGCGATCGCCTGCCTGGCCCAAAAGCTCCAGATAATCCTCATAGGCCCGCCGGTCGTCCAGAAATTCCATCACCAGCACATCGCCCTCCGCCAGTAGCTTCTCGGGCGCCGGCGTATAAAAGCAGTTACACTTACTGCAGGTATACGCCCTTGCCAAAAACACGCCGCCCTCCGGCGTCTCCACCCGAAATTCATCCCCGACCGGAAATACGGTCATATGAAGCGGGGCATGGCAGCCCGGGCACTGAAACCCGACCATGTAAAAATTGTTGCCCAGCCTGTCTTTCTGCCGCTCCTCGAAGGTTGTCTCCTTCTGGGGAAAAGAAGCCTTTTTGCGTTTCCAGATCAGCTTATGCCACAGGCCGCCGGATTCTTCGATAT
The DNA here is from genome assembly GCA_947057405.1 of uncultured Roseburia sp. GTDB lineage: Bacteria > Bacillota > Clostridia > Lachnospirales > Lachnospiraceae > Roseburia_B. The sequence continues at coordinate 4,451 of CAMSEJ010000180.1, read as the reverse complement.
CCCCCCTGGCGCCTGCGGACGCATCCTCTCCGGCGTCTATGGCATACTGCACCACGTCCTCGTAGCTGACGCGGATGCCGCCGCAGAAAAAGCGGAAATTTTCACGCGTGTACCCCGGCTCTACCGACAGCTCCGCAAGCACGCCCTGAAACAGCCTGTTCAGCTCCGCATAATCCTGATCCACCTTGACTCCCCGGATCAGCTCCCACTTTCCAAAGGCATACAGCACGAGGTTCAGCACGTTCTGCACCTTCGCATGATCCGAAATATCAACCACTGTTTCTTCATCAACCGGAATATCTATAATATTTGTAAGTACCTTGCGGCTTTCAAAATTAAAGAATAAGGAACGCACCCTTCCGTGCAGAATCAGATAATCCCCCACAACCACAAAACGGCCTGACCATTCCACAGGCTCCTTCATCGTCTTTATCAGTCGTTCAAAGGTTACTTTCATTTCTGAATTCGTCTTCAGTATTATCATAATCAATTCACACCTTTCCCTCGCAACGGCTCCGTCTCCTTCGCCGTTACCTATCCCTTCAACTATAACCTTAGATACATTTCCGGTCAAGTAGACTTTATAAACTTTTTATAATTCTTGCAGCCCTTTGTTTTACAAGCTTTGGCTCTTTTTGTTAGCACTCATGTACAAAGAGTGCTAATTTTCTATTGACTTTTCAAAATTTGCGTTATAATATGTATTCTAAGAGACGAACAAAAATCGCAAAGCCGCCCGATGCGGCAGCAAATTAAAAAAGGAGTGTTATCAAATGGCAGACAAGCATGGCAATTTATCAATCAACAGCGAAAACATTTTTCCGGTGATCAAAAAATGGCTTTATTCCGATCACGACATATTTTACCGCGAATTAATTTCAAACGGCTGCGACGCCATCACCAAGCTGAAAAAGCTGGATATGATGGGCGAGTACGAACTTCCGGACGATTACAAACCGAAGGTGGAAATTGAGGTGGACCCGGATGCCAAAACCATTTCCTTTACCGACAACGGGCTGGGCATGACCGCAGACGAGGTAGAAGAATACATCAACCAGATCGCATTTTCCGGCGCAAATGACTTTTTGGAAAAATACAAGGATAAAGCAAATGACGATCAGATTATCGGCCATTTCGGACTGGGATTTTATTCTGCGTTTATGGTGGCGGACGCCGTACACATTGACACCCTCTCATACCAGAAAGACGCTTCAGCCGTACACTGGGAATGCGACGGCGGCACGGAATTTTCGATGACAGACGGCATCAAGGAAGGCGTCGGAACAAAAATCACCCTCTTCTTAAACGAAGACTGCCTGGAATTTGCCAACGAATACCGTGCAAGGGAAGTTCTTGAAAAATACTGCTCCTTTATGCCGACGGAAATCTTTTTAAAGAAGGCAAACGCCGAACCCGAATATGAAACGATTGATCCGGACGACAAACGCGACACGGACACCGTCGTGGAAACGATTATCGAAGAAGCGAAAACGGAAGAAAAAGAAAACGAAAACGGCGAAAAGGAAACGGTAGAAATTTCCCCTCGCAAAGAGAAATTAAAGATTGTAAAACGTCCCGTCCCGTTAAACGACACCGCGCCGCTTTGGGCCAAAACGCCAAAAGACTGCACGGAGGAGGAATACAAGGCGTTTTACCGCAAAGTATTTATGGATTACAAGGAACCGCTGTTTTGGATCCACCTGAATATGGACTATCCGTTTAATTTGAAAGGGATTCTTTATTTCCCGAAAATCAATACGGAATACGACTCTATTGAAGGGACCATCAAGCTTTACAACAACCAGGTATTTGTCGCCGACAATATCAAAGAAGTAATTCCGGAATTTTTAATGCTCTTAAAGGGTGTGATTGACTGCCCGGATCTGCCGCTTAATGTATCCCGAAGCGCCTTGCAGAACGACGGGTTCGTCAAAAAGATTTCCGATTATATTACGAAAAAAGTCGCGGACAAGCTGATTGGCATGTGCAAAACAGAAAAGGAATCTTACGAAAAATACTGGGACGACATCAGCCCGTTTATTAAATTCGGCTGCTTAAAGGACGAGAAATTCTGCGATAAGATCAACGATTTCATCCTGTTTAAGGATATCAACGACAAATACCTGACGCTTCCGGAATGGTTAAAGCCGGTAGAAAAACCGGAAAACCAGGAAGATGCGGACACTTCCGAAGAGGATACGCCGATTGTGGAAAATGCAGACGGTACCCCTGCAGACGGCCCGGCAGAAGAAGAGCCAAAGGACGACCGCAGCGTGATTTATTATGTAACGGATTTAAACCAGCAGGGACAGTATATTAAGATGTTCAAAGAGCAGGGCATGAACGCCGTGATCTTAGACCACAACATTGATACGTCATTTATCTCGCAGCTTGAAAGACGGAACGAGAAATATAAATTTATGCGGATTGACGCAGATTTAACAGAGTCTTTGAAAGAAGAAGGAACCGAAGAAGATCTGAAAGAGGCGACGGATACGCTTTCCGAACTGTTCCACAAGGCGCTAAATAACGACAAGCTGACCGTAAAAGCGGAACGGTTAAAAGACAGCAGCATTTCTTCTGTAATTACGCTTTCTGAAGAAGGACGCAGGATGCAGGATATGATGAAAATGTATTCGATGGGCGGCATGGGAATGGACGCTTCCATGTTTGGAGCGGATCAGACCTTGACGCTGAATACAAACCACGAGCTTGTAAAATATATTTTAGAGCATAAGGATTCGGAATATGCAAACGATTTCTGCGAGCAGCTGTATGATCTTGCCCGGATCAGCAACCAGCCGCTTGCACCGGACGCTATGACAAAGTTTGTGGCGCGGAGCAATAAAATCATGATGCTGCTGGCCAAATAAACGGCATACGCGCAGCGATGCCCGAGTAAAAGGAGTAACAGAAACGGGACTGTCATTCTCTGACAGCCCCGTTTCTGTTCCGCAAAATGCTCTTGCAAAGCCAGAAATTACGATTCTTCCCCTTTTGCGACAGCAATTCCGCGCAAAAGACCCTGTGTAAAAAAGTCTTTCGAAACACTGACCAGCTGGGCGTATAGCTCGTCCTCAAGCTTATCATACACCGAACGGTCCATATTCGCCGAAACCAGGGCACTTATTTTATCCAGCTTCCTGTTGAGCTCCCCAATTACGGAAACCGAAAATTCACTGTCAATCATTCTGTCTAAATCACCCATCACTTACCGCCTTCCTTCTTCTTTGATTCCTTTGGTGTGTGTTCTTATTTTGCTTATTCTGTTCTTTTAATCATACCACCATGACGGCAAAAATACAACCCTTAATTTGACACAGTTCGGCCGTCTGCGCACTGCCAGTCTTTCAAAAATCCTTCCGCCAGCACCATATCCTCCGGCGTCGTCACTTTAAGATTGCGGTAACTCCCCCGTAAAAGCTTCACTCTCGCATATCCCCCATACTCCACCACCATTGCATCATCCGTAATCCCCTCCGGCATCCGTTCTCTCACATGTTCATACGCCTTTAAAATCAGCGGATATGAAAATGCCTGCGGCGTCTGAATCTGCCAGACCAAATCGCGCCTTGGCGTCTGCACCGCAAACCCGTCTTCATCCGCGATTTTAATCGTATCCTTCACCGGCATCCCCACCGCGCAAGCCAGATACTTTTTTGCTCCCTCAATTGCCGTATCAATCAGCTCCTGCGTCAGAAAGGGCCGTGCCCCGTCATGAATCAGCACATAGCCGCTCCCTTCCGCCGCCAATAACCCTGCATAAACAGAATCGTACCGTTCCGCTCCTCCGGGCACAATCCGCGTCACTTTCCCGAATCCGTATTGTTCCACCAGCTCGCGCCTGCAGTACGCCTCTTCATTCGTCACCAGGACAATCTCGTCTACGCAGCTCTCTTCAAATGCCCGCAGGGCATAAAAAAGGAGCGGGCGCCCCCCGAGCAGCATATACTGCTTTTTACAGGCCGTGCCCATCCTTTTCCCGCTTCCCCCGGCCAGTATAATTGCCGTAATTTTTTCGCTCCGCATTACCGTTCCCCCAGCTTCAAATTCGGCACGGCATTCAAATCCCAGCCGGATACCCTGCCTGCCAGATAGTCATAATAAGCCGCCACGCCAATCATTGCCGCATTATCCGTACAAAAAACAGGCGACGGGTGGTAAAATTCCACCCCGTTCGATTTGCAGAGCCGCTCCATCGCCTTACGGAGCGCGGTATTGGAAGCCACGCCGCCCGCAAGAGCAAATTTCTTCGCGCCGGTTTCCTGCAGCGCCCGTTTTACATTGCCCGAGAGCACGTCGATTACCGCCTGCTGGAAGGAAGCCGCCACGTCCGCCTGCACCACCGCAGTCCCTTTCATGCCGCATTGGTTCAGATAAGTGAGCACCGCCGACTTCATGCCGCTGAAACTGACGTGGGACGCGTCTCCCGCGACATGTGCGCGCGGAAC
>CAMSEJ010000179.1 GCA_947057405.1 uncultured Roseburia sp. | reverse complement strand
GAGATCATGCCATGTGACTGGAGTTCAGACGTGTGCTCTTCCGATCTATCCGATCTCTGGAAACGGGGGTATATCATCTGTATATGCCCAAATTTGAAAAAGAAAGTATAAACGCATGTATGGAATATATAAAAAGCGGCACAAATGACAGAATTTTTGCCATTGCGCACTTATTAAGAGCAGGAATGGGCGTATCTGAAATTTCAGGCCAGACCGGGATCGACTGCTTTTTTTTGAACAAAATGAAAGAAATAACCGATCTGGAAACAGAACTGAAAGCTTGTATCGGTGACCGGGAAGCGTTGTATCAGGCAAAGAAAGCAGGCTTTTCCGACTGGGCTGTCGCATGGCTCTGGGAAAAGACCGAAGCAGAGATTTTTAAACTGCGCCGGACATACGGCATATTTCCGGTTTATAAGATGATAGATACCTGTGCGTCCGAGTTTGAAAGCAGCGTCCCGTATTTTTATTCCACCTATGAGCAGGAAAATGAATCGGTAATCGGACATGGAAAGAAAATCGTTGTTCTGGGCTCCGGTCCAATCCGTATCGGCCAGGGGGTGGAATTTGATTATTCCACGGTACATGCGGTTTGGGCCATCAAAGAAGCCGGATATGAGGCAATCATTATTAATAACAATCCGGAAACCGTTTCTACAGACTATACCACGTCTGATAAGCTGTATTTTGAACCGTTATGCACAGAAGACGTGATGAATGTAATTGAGATGGAAAAACCGGATGGGATCCTGGTATCATTGGGCGGCCAGACGGCGATCAACCTGGCGAAACCGTTAGAAGAACGAGGGGGGACGATCCTTGGCACAGACTGTGCGGCAATCGAGAAAGCCGAAAACAGGGAAGCTTTTGAAAAGCTGCTGTCAGAGCTTTCTATCCCGCAGCCCGGGGGACGGGCTGTGACAAATATAGAAGACGGCGTAAAAGCGGCGGAAGAAATCGGCTACCCGGTACTGGTACGTCCAAGCTTCGTACTTGGCGGAAGAGCCATGCAGATCGTGGCAAAAGAAGAGCAGCTGCGCCATTATCTGAAAACAGCCGTGGAAATGGATGAGGAAAAGCCGGTTCTGGTCGATCAGTACATCTGCGGGAAGGAAGTGGAAATAGACGCCATTTGTGACGGGACGGATGTATTTGTTCCCGGGATTATGGAACTGGTAGAACGAACCGGCGTCCATTCCGGCGATTCCATCTGCGTATACCCGGCGTTTGGTATTTCAGAAAAGATAAAAGAAACGCTTCTGGATTATACGAAAAAACTGGGGATTGGCATCGGCATTGTCGGGCTGTTCAACGTTCAGTTTATCGTGGATAAAGAAGAACATGTATCGGTCATTGAGGTAAACCCGCGTTCTTCACGGACCGTACCGTTTTTATCAAAAGCAACCGGATATCCGCTGGCAGATATTGCAGCCAAAGCCATACTTGGAAAGAGCCTGAAAGAGCAGGGCGTTCTGGATACCGCACCGAACGAAAAGCAGCGGTGGTATGTAAAAGTACCGGCGTTTTCCTTTGCCAAATTAAACGGTATGGATACATATCTTTCACCGGAGATGAAATCCACGGGAGAGGCAATCGGATACGACGGAAAGCTGCACAGGGCAATGTACAAAGCCATGATTGCCGCCGGTATCCGTGTGAAAAATTATGGGACTGTAATCGTGACGCTTGCGGATGAGGATAAAGAAGAAGCCCTTCCTTTGATCCGGCGCTTTTATGAGATGGGCTTTCACATCGAAGCAACCTCGCTTACGGGAGAGTATCTGAACGGGCATGGGATCCGTACCCGCGTACTCGGTAAGCCGTCGGAGGGCAGCAGCCAAATCCTGGATGCAATCCGGGCCGGGTATGTCAGCTATGTCATCAATACCCGTGCGATTCTTTCCGGCATTCATTACGAAGACGGCGCGGCAATCCGGAGAACGGCGGCGCAGAACAATATTACAATGCTTTCTTCACTGGATACGGTAAAGGTGCTTTTAGACGTGCTGGAGGAAGTGACCGTAGGAGTGTCCCCGATAGGAGCGGAATAGTGTAAACACAAAAAACATTCAAAATAGAACTATGCATATTCTGACATATATGCTAGAATAGGTTTATTATAAACGATTGAAATGAGGGTTATACAGATGGAGCAGGAGATCCGGGTTTTTCTCAATAAATTTATTGCATCCTTATGTTTGAAGGGGGTAGACTCCATTCCTTTTGCGGTTGAAGAATTTCAAAACGGAATCAAAGCCGTCGAGGCTAAATTAAAAGAAGCTTTGCCCGACGAGGAGTTCAATAAACTGGCGGATGCATTTGTCAGGGTACCTGTGGAAGAAATTTACCAGGACATTTGCAGTATGTTTATGACATTAAACGGTTACGGCATCGGGTTTACCGGCGCGGACAATCCGCAGTGGAGTACAATGACCATTAAAATGAAGCCGTACACCGCCCGGCGTATTCTGTCAGATAACAGCGTTTTTGCAATCGATCCGGAAATACTAAGTTCCATTACGAATGAATTTTGTGAAGCGGCAGGGGTTCCATTATGGGAAATGTTTTAAAAGTACTGAACAGTGAAGAACTAAAAATATTACGCGACGATATAGAATTATTTACAAAAGATATCATGCATTCCTACCTTGAACAATGCAGAAAAAATTGTAATAACAGTGTTTTGTCTCCGAAACATACCAAAAATTTTTATGATTCGGTCTGGGGAACAATAGAAATAAATGAAGGTGAGATTCTGATCCTGGACAGCCCCATACTTCAGCGTCTTCGCAAGATCAAACAGCTGGGGCTTGCTAATTTACTGTACAGCAGTGCGGATCATTCGAGATTCTCTCATACATTGGGAGTTCTGCAGACAGCAGATGTAATGAGCCATCAGATTGGGCGTGAACTGGCAAAGAATGATGTTAGTACGGATTTATCTACCTTTCAAATCATCCGTTTGGCTGCAATATTCCATGATTGCGGACATATGTTTTGCAGCCATACCTCGGAACGGTACTTTCAAAAAAACCGAAATGCCAGATTATATCCGACAGTGCAAAAAGCGCAGACAAAATTCAAAGCGGCTTTATCGGTTAATCCGTCCCTGTCAGAAATCATTTCTCTTTTGATTGTGAACTCCGGCAGCGTAAGAGAATTGATCCGTATTGTACAGCAGGGATTGCATCCTATCAATTTTAATTTGTACAAAGCGGACGAAGTCATTGAAAAAATATGCTGTTTGATTATCGGGTTTCCTTACTCAGAAAAAATGATTCCTTATGCAAAGGTAATTTGCGGGCAGATTGATTCTGACAAGCTGGATTATCTGCGCCGCGATTCCCATGCAACCGGTGTGCCGGTAGCGGTAGATATGTCCAGAATCTTTCAGAAGCTGCGCGTTGTTTCTTCTAAAAAGCAAAGGGGAATGATCGCAACGACAGAAGAAAAAGCAGACGCTGTTTATAATCTTGCGATTGCACCTGCCGCGATTAACACCATCGATCAACTGGTCATTTCCAGATATATGATGTTTGAAAATATTTATCACCACCAGAAAACCCTGACGGCAGAAGAAACACTTCGCTATGCAATGCTGAAGCTGGATTATTCCACAGTCGGATTGCTTGACCGGATATCAAATGTATTAAGGATAACGGATGATATTATCATCAATCCTAATTTCAAAAAAGTCATTCGGAGCATTGTGCCTTCTTTTGGAATCCGTGAAACGCCCCTGCCTTTATTTGAACAGGACAGCGACGGTTTATTTGAAGAGGCGTGTGATATTTTATGCGATCTCAATCAAAGGCGTTTATTGAAACGATGCGTTGCCTTTACGGATAAAAATTTAACATCCGTACAGCAAAGAGAACAGTGTTTTTATGAACGGGTCATTGCAGCGAATATCATTACAGAGCGGGACCGGTTTGTCCGGTCCGTGATCGATGAAACGGTAAAAATCAAAAACCTTCTGGCCGGAATATACGCGTTCAATGAGAAAACCGACGTTTTATTTTTAAGCGCGCCGGACATATCCAGTACATCGCTAAACAGCAATATTGCTATCGCAAACAGCAAAAACAAAGATCGCAATATGTTTTTTGAAGCCGATCGCTGGCTCGAAAGCAGGGCTGCCAGGAAGCCGCAGAATTATTTGGTTTCCTATACAGAAGATCGATACCTGGTCTATATTGCCACAGAATTAGTCTTACTTAGAGATTATGGTATGTTAATAAACGATAACATTATTTTTACGGAAGAAGATGAACGTACGATCAACCGTTTAAAAGACCAATTGGATAAAAAAGGATATTTTAAAAGCTTTTATCTTCTGTCTCCGGATGATGAAATTGATATTTATGAAGCGCAGATGTTTGACTTGCTTCAAAAATGGAAGCATTATGAACTGTTTGATCCCATGACCGAAAAAGGCACTCCCTTAAATTTGGCTTATTTTAAACTGCATATGAAACAATTTAAACAGTTTCAGAATGCAGGAGATTTTTCGGTGTTTATTCGGTTGTACCTGCAACTGCTGCAGGATATGCAGATCATTTCTAAGGACACAATCATAAAAGCGCTATTGGATAATTTTAAAACGATTCAAAAAACTGAAAACTGCTCCTGGGAGGGGATTGAGGTCTGCAATATCGGAAATTATCAGGATGGCAGCGCCCAGATTGCCTACCATATGAATGTTGTAAATCTGGTATTGAAAAATAAATTCATTGCAAAAGACCTTCAGAAAGCACTGTTGTCCGCTTCGGAAAACCAGATCATTGTTTTTTTGGAAGATGCGTTTTGTTCCGGAAAGCAAATACTGTCCGTATTTGAAACGTATATGGGTGTCCCGGAACAGGAAAGGCAAACACAGGAAACGCATGTCGACGAATTGTCAGAAGAGCAAAAAGAACGTCTGAAAAAATGCAGGCTGTATTTTTCCTTTATTTTTTATGAAAAGCAAAACGAGGAATTTTTTTACAGGCGTATGAGCGAAATCGGATTAAACAATGTTCATATCGTAGCAAAATCCACATTTTCGGAAGGGTATTTTATCAATAAAGACGAAGAATCAATGCCCGGAATCCAAATTTTAAAAGCCTATCTGGAGGCGGCCGGACAAGTATTAATGCAACACAAGGCATACTCTGACGGACAGTTGAAACCAGGGTGGAACAAAACAAGGATACATAACAGCCTTCTCGGCTACAATAATGCACAGCAACGAATCGCTTTTACCTGGAATACACCAACGTACACGCTGACGCCTTTGTGGATGAGAATCAATACATCCGATTATCAATGGATTCCTCTCTTTCCCAGAATTGATAAGTAAATGCAATGATTGGGCAGGTGATAAAATTGATAGAATAATCTGCCATATATTTATGCAGAAAGGCGGTGGATGGCAAAGGGGCCGTCAGTCAGAGGGAAGGGTGTGCGTCTGGGTCTGTGTTCAGGGGCTAAGGGGCTCTAAAGCATCCCATTTTGGTA
>CAMSEJ010000178.1 GCA_947057405.1 uncultured Roseburia sp. | reverse complement strand
CGTCCCCAAGCTCCAGATAGTAAAATCCGTTTGCCGTGTACTGATCCAGCGCCGCGGCAAATAAATGCTTATTGCGCAGAAAATTGTCGGACATATTTCCGGTTCCCCTGTGGCAGTCGCCGAAAATGACATAGCGGCTGCACCGATTCAGCGGCAGTATTGTGCTGCCGGCGACGGCGCGTTCGATTCTTCTTTCACAGCTCATTGTTTCACCCGTACCTTTTTTCCGAAGGAACGCACCCGAAGCATGCGCCGGAAGCACCACGGAAGCTGCAGATACAGAAAAAGAAGTCTGTCCGCCGTATTGCAGAACGGCCTTGTAATAAACCGGAACAGGCGGCAGTGACAGCGGTTGATGCACTGTACGATTGTCCGGTGCAGTTTTTCGATTCCGGTATAGCAGATCGTTTTGTCAAGCAGCACGGATACCCGGCGGTTTTTGACGCGGTATTCTGCCTTTGTAAACCCGGCTTCCGCCAGTCCCCTGCCAAATGCCATAGCGGCTCTTGCATCGCAGAACGTAACGGTTGCGTGCATCACCAGTTCGTCCGGCCGGCTGAACATGCCCATACGGAATGCTGCCAGCCACCAGTGGTACTGCTTTTGTGAAAACAGTTTTTCTCCCCGTTTTTCCAGATAAATTCCGATTAACGGCATTTCCCGGTCGGATACGGCATTGTAATGCACCTGCTGCCGCCTGTCCTGTGCAACCGGGCGGTTCGTATGGTAGATGCCGGCTTCTGCGCCGGTATTGATGCCGTACTGCCCTTTCCAGAATTCGATTAACCAGGTTTTATCCTGATAGTCAAAGTAGATCGGAAAAGCGTCCATTACCATATGGAATTTTACGGCCAGTTTGTCAAACAGCCGTTCATAGCCCTCTTTTCTCTGCCAGGCGTCCAGACGGCCCACAAACAGCTCCTGCGACGGATCGTAGGAGAAGCCGAAGGGCTTTGCCAGCTCGTTTAATCTGCGGCATTTTTCCTCCTCGCTCATGCGGTATATGGTTTGCCTGCTTTTTTTGCGGCGGTACAGGATGCACAACAGCCCGATCAGAAGGAAAACGGCAATTGTGATTCCGAGAATTACCCATCCCATTTTTCCTTTGCTCCTTTCATAGTTCTTTTTATCAGGATATGCAGAGGGGAAACATAAGTGCTTTGGAAGCGGGCGGATGCGGGTTTTGCCGCATGGCAGACGGCTTTTCCGATTTTATACTTGTCAGAAAGAAACAAATACCGTATTCTGATACTGTGCGCGTCGCGCAGGAAAACAATGAAAATTTATCAACCACAGCCCTGCAGACCTGCCCGCAGCAGGGGCAGTGTCCAGGCGCAGGAAAGGAACATATGGCAGATTTAATTCATCCTCAGAATACTATTGCAGTGATACAGAAATACAATTTTCGTTTTCAGAAAAAATACGGACAGAATTTTCTGACCGATTCCCATGTTCTGGACAAAATTATCCGGGCGGCGGACATTCAGAAAGAAGATTATGTCCTGGAAATCGGTCCCGGAATCGGTACGATGACGCAGGCGCTCTGCACATACGCAGGCAAAGTGGCCGCAGTCGAAATTGACCGCAGCCTGATTCCGATTCTGCAGGAAACGTTAATGGGATATGACAACGTTGCCGTTCTCAATGAAGATATTCTAAAGCTGGATATCAAGGCGCTGGTGCAGCGGGAACATGACGGGCGGCCGGTCAAAATTGTAGCGAATCTTCCTTATTACATTACTACCCCTATTATCATGGGCCTTTTGGAAGGGCGTGCCCCCATTGAAAGCATCACCGTCATGGTTCAAAAGGAAGTGGCGGAGCGTATGCAGGCCGCTCCGGGCGGGAAAGATTACGGGGCGCTTTCACTTGCGGTACAGTATTATGCAAAGCCGCAGATGATAGCAAACGTTCCGCCGAACTGTTTTATCCCAAGGCCGTCCGTGGCAAGCTCGGTGATCCGCCTGAAATGCCACCGGACGCCGCCTGTTTTTGTCCGGGACGAAAAGCTGTTGTTTACCGTAATTCGCGCCTCATTTAACCAGAGAAGGAAAACCTTGGCAAACGGCCTTAAAAATGCGTCCGGCCTGCCGTTTTCCAAGGAGCAGGTGCAAAACGCGCTCCGAGCATTGGGAATGCCTGACAATATACGGGGGGAGGCGCTTTCTCTTGAGCAGTTTGCCCGGTTAAGCGATGAGCTGGCGGCCGCTTCGGAATAAAATGTCATATTTGCAGCGGCGGATTCATATACTGATCCTATGAAGCATTATCTATCCCGATTTATCTATGCAGCAGCATTTTTCACACTGATCCCCATTATCGTTACCCTTCTGATCCAGGGAGTCGGGGATCCCGTTTTGGAATCGGATGAATTGGCGGGGCTGGAGTTGTCCACCGAGTCTTTGTTTGACGAGGATATTCTGCCCGGAATCGTTGCAAATGAGATTTCAATGGAAACGGAGCCGGAAGCGATCAAAGCGCAGGCGGTGATTGCAAGGACAAACTGTTTAAAAGCGCTCGGACAGGGAGAGGCGCTTCCGGAAGGCCTGACCAAAGGCGAGCTGATTCGTTTGTGGGGACAGGAAAATTTTACGGATTATTACAAACGCCTGGAGGAAAGCATTTCTTCCACCCGGGGCGTTACCATGGTGTACGGCGGCAGCTACATTCAGGCGGATTTTCATACGGCCAGCGCAGGCTATACCAGGGATGCCGCCGAGCTTTACGGAAATGCGGATTTTCCGTATTTAAAACGCGCCGACAGCCGGATGGACCTCTCTTCTGCGGATTTTTTGAAGGTGGTGTTCTATTCGCCGAAGCAGCTGATCGAAAAAGGAGGCGATCTGTTCGGGGAAGAAACCAGGAACGCGGCAGGGACAAAAACCGCGGCGGAGCTTCTGGCACAGATTGCCGTAACGAAACGCGACACGTCCGGCTATGTTACGGAAATAACGGTGGACGGCGTCTGTCATTCCGGCGAGGAGGTCCGCCTGAAATACGGATGGAATTCTTCGGCATTTTCCTTTCGGGAGGTGGACGGGGAAATCCGTGTCGTTACAAAAGGGCTGGGGCACGGCCTGGGCTTAAGCCTTTACGGGGCAAACCGGCTTGCGGAGGGCGGATATGCGTATAAGGATATTTTAAAGTATTTTTATAACGGAATTGAATTTGTTACGCAGTATGATTGAATAAAACTTCAAAATACGCACAGACTATAGTCAGCAAACAGCAAATATGACTATGGATGGTGATGATATGAGAAGAGGAAGTGCTTTTTTTCGGAGAAACCAGTATAAAATAGCTGCGGTATGTGTATTGGCTGCGGTGCTTGGGCTTGCGGGAATGTATCTGTTTGCAGAGCGGGGAAACGAAGGAGAACCGCAGGTACAGCAGCAGGCAGAAGCGGAGGAAACCGAAGAAACGGACAAAAAGGTTGTTGCAAAAAAAGAGACGGAAGAACCGGATACACAGAAAAAATCCGTCAGTGCATCTTCGGTAATCAAACCGGAGAAGAAAAAGGAAAAGCAGAATAAGACGAAAACTACGGTGATTCCGCCGGCGGATACGGCACAAACGGACAGCGAGGCCGCCGCGCAGGCGGAAGCGGACGCAGCCGAAACGGCGGCCGTGAGCGCCCAGCCGGCACAGGTGGAGCCTGCCGTAGAGCTGCATTTTGACACGGCGGCGGGCCTGCTCTGGCCGGTTGAGGGTTCTGTAATCCTGGGCTACAGCATGGATCAGACGGTGTATTTTACGACATTGGATCAGTACAAATACAACCCTGCCGTCATAATATCCGGAAACGTCAATGACAAGGTAAAATCCGTTGCCAACGGCAGGATTATTGATATTTCCACAAACGAAGTGACCGGCTGTACGGTAACGATGGATTTGGGCGACGGTTATGCGGCGGTATACGGTCAGTTAAAGGAAGTGCCGTATGAGGTCGGGGCTTACCTGGAGGCCGGCAATACGATTGGATTTGTCAGTGAACCGACCAAATATTATGCTTTGGAAGGCAGCAATGTCTATTTTGCACTGCAAAAAGACGGAACACCGGTTGATCCGGCGGAGTTTTTTCAGTAGAATTTTACCTTGACTTTTGTCCTGGCTTAAAACTATAATAGAGGACAGCGTAATTTTGCAGAGGGAGCGTCCCGCGTATAATTGATGCGGGGCGCCCGTTCTGTTTCGGGGCATATTTCAAACACGTTTTCGGAGCGAAAACGGCTGGCAGCAGGACGGTGCACCCATGGGAAAACAGGCAGATATCAGTTATACATACATTGTGCAATGCAGTGACGGCACGTTTTATACCGGCTGGACGAACAATATAGAAAAGCGGATTTTAACCCATAACGCAAAGAAAGGTGCAAAATATACGCGTTCCCGCACACCGGTCAGGTTGGTTTATTTCGAGCAGGCAGAAACGAAGCGTCAGGCAATGCGGCGGGAAGCACAGATCAAGCGTCTGAGCAGGTATGAAAAAGAACAGTTAATTCAAAGCAGGACAAACGGCTGCACAATACAGTGAGCCGTCACAGAAAGGAAATGTATGGAAACAGTAAGGTTTGACGAAATGGGGATTATTCCCCAGATTTTACGCGGCGTAGAGGAAATGGGATTTGAGGAGATGACGCCGATCCAGGCGCAGGCCATCCCGGCAGTAATGGAAGGCGGCGACGTAATCGGACAGGCGCAGACCGGAACGGGAAAAACGGCTGCATTCGGGATCCCTATTTTACAGAAAATAGATACTTCCCGGAAAAGCACACAGGTTCTGGTGTTATCCCCGACCAGGGAGCTCGCCATCCAGGTTGCCGAGGAGATCCGCAATCTGGGGAAATATATGCACGGGGTAAAAATTCTGCCCGTATACGGCGGACAGGATATCACAAAGCAGATCCGTTCCCTAAAGGGCGGGATCCAGATTATCGTAGGCACACCCGGCCGTGTGATGGATCATCTGCGCCGGAAGACCATTCGGTGCGACGAGGTGAATACCATTGTACTGGATGAAGCCGACGAGATGTTAAATATGGGCTTTCGCGAGGACATCGAAACGGTTTTGGAGTATCTTCCAAAAGAACGCCAGACCGTATTATTCTCCGCTACCATGCCCAAACCGATTTTGGATATTACCCGCAAATACCAGCACGATGCTACCATGATTAAGGTGACCAAAAAAGAACTGACCGTATCCAATATCGAACAGTACTATTACGATGTAAAGCGCAAGGATAAAGTGGATGTGCTTTCACGGCTTTTGGATTATTACAATCCCAAGGTTTCCATTGTATTCTGCAACACCAAGCGTATGGTGGACGAGCTGGCACGGGAGCTGACAATGCGCGGTTATTTTGCCGAGGGGCTGCACGGCGATATGAAGCAGGGCCAGAGAGATCGCGTTATGAATAATTTCCGGAAAGGCAATACGGATATTCTGATTGCCACGGACGTTGCCGCAAGAGGGCTGGATATTGACAGATCGGAAGAGCACACGTCTGAACTCCAGTCACATGGCATGATC
>CAMSEJ010000177.1 GCA_947057405.1 uncultured Roseburia sp. | reverse complement strand
CTACACAAGGTACCACACTCTTTCCCTACACGACGCTCTTCCGATCTAACGCCGCATCCCCTGCCCTCTGGCTGACGGATTTTTTGCCATCCCCAACCCCCAAAAACATAGTATAAATTTATAAAAAATGGAAATCCTATCAAAAAAACAGAAAAGAGGATTTTGATATGGAGCGAAAACAGGCAACGATGGACGGCAACCATGCGGCGGCCCATGTGGCGTATGCGTATACGGACGTGGCGGCGATTTACCCGATTACGCCTTCCTCGGTTATGGCGGAGGTTGCGGAAGTATGGGCGTCGGAAGGCAGGAAAAATATCTTTGGAAACGTAGTGGAAATATCGGAAATGCAGTCGGAAGCAGGCGCGGCGGGGGCGGTGCACGGCGCGCTTGCCGCAGGCGCCCTCGCTTCGACTTTTACGGCGTCGCAGGGGCTGCTTCTGATGATCCCAAACCTCTATAAAATCGCGGGAGAAGGGCTGCCCGGGGTATTCCATGTGGCGGCGCGCAGCATTGCCACGCATGCGCTCAGTATTTTCGGCGATCATTCGGATGTCTATGCCTGCAGGCAGACCGGTGCGGCTGTTTTATGCGCGTCTTCGGTACAGGAGGTAATGGACTTGTCCCCGGCGGCGCACGGAGCGGCGTTAGAGGGCAGGCTTCCGTTTATCAGCTTTTTTGACGGGTTCCGCACGTCGCATGAAATCCAGAAAATCGCGGTCTGGGACGAAGAGGATCTGCGGGATCTCTTCCCGATGGACGCGCTAAAAAAATTCCGGGAAAACGCTTTAAATCCGGAGCACCCGTTCCAGTGGGGGCAGGCGCAGAACCCCGATACCTTTTTCCAGATAAGGGAGGCGGCAAACCGGCACTATGCGCAGATCCCGGGAATTGTAACGGCGTATTTTCAGAAAATCAATGAAAAAATCGGGACGGACTACCATCTCTTTGATTACTACGGCGCGCCCGACGCAGAGCATGTGATTGTCGCGATGGGCTCTGTCTGTGAAGCGATTGAAGAAACGATAGACTACCTGTCTTCCAAAGGGGAAAAGGCGGGGCTTATCAAGGTAAGACTTTACCGCCCGTTTGCGAAGGAAGCTTTTTTATCCTGTATCCCGCAGAGCGTAAGGCAGATTTCCGTACTTGACCGGACGAAAGAGCCGGGAGCGCCGGGCGAGCCGCTGTATCTGGATGTGGCGTCGGTATTAAAGGATTCCCGGTTTTCAGGCGTAAAAATCGTAAGAGGGCGCTACGGCTTAAGCTCAAAAGATACGACGCCCGGGCAGATTCTGGCGGTTTATGCGAATACCGAAAAAGAAGAGTTTACCATCGGAATCCGCGACGATGTGACGGGGCTGTCATTGGATCCGCTGAAAGCGCCGCAGACGATGGCGGGGGATGTTTACAGCTGCAAGTTCTGGGGGCTTGGGGCGGACGGTACGGTTGGCGCCAACAAAAACTCTATTAAAATTATCGGCGATCACACGGATTTGTACGCCCAGGCGTATTTTGACTACGATTCTAAGAAATCCGGCGGACTGACCGTATCGCATCTGCGGTTCGGCAAGACGCCGATCCGCTCCACGTATCTGGTGCAGAAGGCGGATTTTGTGGCGTGCCACAACCCGTCCTATGTCTGGAAATACAATATGGTGCAGGATTTGGTGCCGGGCGGTACGTTTTTGCTGAACTGTTCCTGGGAGCCGGAGGAAGCGGCGCAGCACCTGCCGGGTCAGGTGAAACGTTTTATCGCGGAGAACGACATCCGGTTTTATGTGATAAACGGGGTACAGATCGGGATGGAAACCGGAATGGGGCCGACGCGGATCAATACGATTTTACAGGCGGCGTTTTTTAAGCTGACGGCTATTTTGCCGGAAGAGGAAATTGTGACGCTTTTAAAGGATGCGGTGAAAAAGACTTACGGGAAAAAAGGAGACGACGTCGTGGCCAAAAACTGCGCGGCAATCGACGCCGGAATGAAAGGGGCGCGGCGGGTGGAGCCTGCGCCGGACTGGAAGGACTGCGAGAGCGAGAATTTGTTCGGGCAGGACGTATCGTGCAGAAGCCAGTACGTAGCGGATTATGTCAACGGCATCCAGCGCGCCGTCAATGCTTTTGAAGGCGATAAGCTTCCCGTTTCCGCTTTTATGGATTATGCAAGCGGAGCCGTGCCGTCCGGTACGGCGGCTTATGAAAAGCGGAATGTGGCGGTGCGCGTGCCCAACTGGATTCCGGAGAACTGTATCCAGTGCAATATCTGCTCCTATGTCTGCCCGCATGCGGTCATCCGCCCGGCAGTCTTAAACCGGAGCGAACGGCAGGACGCTCCCGCCGGGATGGCAAGCAAGGATATGCCAAAGATGCCGGAATACCAGTTTTCCATTACCGTTTCCGTTATGGACTGTACCGGATGCGGCACCTGCGCCGCCTGCTGTCCCGCCAAAAATAAGGCGCTTGTAATGGAGCCGACCGAAAAGCATACCGATATGCAAAAGTATTTTGAATACGGAAGGAGTCTTCCGGAAAAAGAAGATCTGGTGGAGGCGTTCGGCCCGGCAAGCGTAAAAGGCAGCCAGTTTAAACAGCCGCTTTTGGAGTTCCACGGGGCATGCGCGGGCTGCGGCGAAACGGCGTATGCCAAGCTGGCGACGCAGCTGTTCGGCGATAGGATGTATATTGCCAATGCAACGGGGTGCTCGTCCATCTGGGGCAATTCTTCCCCGGCGACGCCGTATACCGTCAATGCAAAGGGAAGAGGCCCGGCATGGTCCAATTCCCTGTTTGAGGACGCGGCGGAGTTTGGGTACGGGATGCTTTTGAGTGAAGAGTCGATCCGGGCGAATTTAAAGCGGAAGGTGACGGAGCTGGCGTCGAATACGAAGGTTGAAATGATAAAGGACGCGGCGGATGTATGGCTTTCCACTTACGCAAACGGAAGGGAAAACCAGAAGGCATCGGAAGAACTGATCGGAAGGCTCATGGAATGCGACTGCGCGCTCTCGTCTGAAATTTTAGAGAAAAAAGAGTTTCTTTCCAAGAAATCCAAGTGGATTTTCGGCGGGGACGGCTGGGCGTATGATATCGGGTTCGGCGGCCTTGACCATGTACTGGCGAGCGGCAGGGACATCAATATCCTGGTATTTGATACGGAAGTGTACTCCAATACCGGGGGACAGGCGTCCAAATCGACGCCGCTTGGCGCTGTGGCGCAGTTTGCGGCAGGCGGAAAAGATATCCGCAAGAAGGATCTGGCGGCTATGGCAATGAGCTACGGCTATGTATTTGTGGCGCAGGTGGCAATGGGCGCGGATTATAACCAGTGCGTACGCGCGTTTACGGAAGCGGAGGCTTATCCGGGGCCGTCGATTATCTTAGCGTATGCGCCCTGTATCAACCAGGGGTTAAAGTCGGGCATGCAGATGGCGCAGGAGGAGGAAAAGCTTGCGGTGAAGGCAGGGTATTTCCACCTGTTCCGCTACCAGCCCGCCATCGGCGAACAAAAGCAGGCGACGTTCCACTTAGACAGCCGGGAGCCGGACGGGGATTTCTTTGGATTTTTGAATGGGGAAGTGCGGTTTAACGCGCTGACGCGAAGCAATCCGACGCGTGCAAGAGAATTGTTTGAACGGGCGAAAGAAGACGCAAAGGAACGGTATGAAAAACTGAAAAAGATGGCGCAGTAAAAGGTATATCGAAAAAAAGAAACACAATGAGAATGCCGCTGTATGGTTTTGGCCGTACAGCGGTATTTTCCGGCGTTTCATAGGGGGAAAACATCCTGTTTGTGCATTTTTTAGTGGTAATCATCGCCAAAGTATGTTACAATCAGACTGCTATGAACGAAACAGGAGGGATTTGATGGGTAAAGTCGCGATTATTTCAGACAGTAACAGCGGTATCGTACAAAAGCAGGCAAAAGAACTTGGCATCCACATACTGCCGATGCCATTTTTTATTGATCACGAAACATATTATGAGGATATCAATCTGACGCAGGAGCAGTTTTACCAAAAGCTAAAGGACGGATGTGACATTTCCACTTCCATGCCTTCTGTGGGGAGCGTAACCGACCTGTGGGACGAGCTGCTGCAGGAATACGATGAGATTGTGCATATACCGATGTCCAGCGGACTCAGCAGCTCGTGTGAAACGGCGCTTATGCTGGCGCAGGATTACGAGGGAAAGGTTTTTGTAGTAAATAACCAGCGCATTTCCGTGACGCAGAAGCAGTCGGTATTTGATGCGCTTGCACTCGCAAAACAGGGGTATACGGCCTCGCAGATTCAGAAAATTTTGGAGCGGGAGAAGCTGGAATCCTCGATTTATATTATGGTAGATACCCTGGCCTATTTAAAGAAAGGCGGCAGGATTACGCCGGCGGCGGCTGCGCTCGGGACCCTGCTGCGCTTAAAACCAGTGCTGCAGATCCAGGGAGAGAAGTTAGACGCCTTTGCGAAGGCACGCACGGTAAAACAGGCAAAATCCATTATGATCGAAGCAATGAAGAACGATTTTGCCGGACGTTTCGGGGATCCGGCAGGAGAGCAGATCCACCTGGAGCTTGCCTACACGTATGATTTGGAAGCGGCGGAAGCATTTCGGGAGGAAGTGGCGGCGGCATTTCCGGGGGCGGAACTTGTACTGGATCCGCTGTCGCTGAGCGTATCCTGCCATATCGGGCCGGGAGCGCTGGCAATCGCCTGCTCGAAGCAGGTACCGGAGCTTAGGCAGGGCTGACATGCCCTTTCGTCCCGGAAGATCCGTTATATTTTTTAAATGAGGAGGAACAAAAGAATGGTAAAAGCAATTGTTGGTGCAAACTGGGGAGATGAGGGCAAAGGAAAGATAACCGATATGCTCGCAAAGGAAGCGGATATTATCGTCCGTTTCCAGGGAGGGGCCAATGCAGGCCATACGATTGTCAATGATTACGGTAAATTTGCGCTGCATACGCTGCCTTCCGGCGTATTTTACGGGCATACGACGAGTATCATCGGCAACGGGGTGGCGCTTGATATCCCGGTGTTGACAGATGAAATCAAATCCATTACGGATCGCGGGGTTCCGGCTCCGAAGATCCTGGTATCCGACCGTGCGCAGATTGTGATGCCGTATCACATTTTGTTTGACCAGTATGAGGAAGAACGCCTGGGCGGAAAGTCGTTTGGTTCTACAAAATCCGGCATTGCGCCATTCTATTCCGATAAATTTGCAAAAATCGGGTTCCAGGTCAGCGAGCTGTTTGACGAGGACATTTTAAAGGAAAAGGTAACGCGTGTCTGTGAGATGAAAAACGTGCTGCTTGAGCATTTGTATCACAAGCCGCTATTAGATCCGCAGGAGCTGCTTGGCACGCTGCGGGAATATCGGGAACGGATTGCGCCGTACGTGTGTGATGTGTCTTTGTATCTGCACAATGCATTAAAGGAAGGGAAAAACATTCTGCTCGAAGGGCAGCTTGGTACTTTAAAGGATCCCGACCACGGAATTTATCCGATGGTAACATCATCCTCAACGTTAGCCGCTTACGGCGCAATCGAGATCGGAAGAGCGTCG
>CAMSEJ010000176.1 GCA_947057405.1 uncultured Roseburia sp. | reverse complement strand
AGATCATGCCATGTGACTGGAGTTCAGACGTGTGCTCTTCCGATCTACATCGGGGTTCACGGCAATCGAATCCAGATAAACGCCCTTGTCCCGGTTCCCGCCGTGCGACAATTTCTCAATCTCTTTTGTCCTGACCAGGCATTCCGTCATGTCAATCCTGTCGTGTGCAGCCAGCCTGTCATTGCAAATGCTTTGGAAAACCCGTTTCATACCAGCACGCGTTCTGCCATCCCGGGCAGAGACGCAATGGATACATGCGTTTTGCCGCAGGTCAGCTCCGTTATATTCTCCAAAAGCCCAGCTGCCGTCAACGAAGACGCTCGGACGCCTTTGTTTTGACGGCAACCGGAATGCCGCCGCACAGCTCTACACACGGTTCGTACGAAACATAGCACGGCTCCGTTACCAGTACTTCATATCCGGGATTGACTAAAGTACGCAGCGCCAGATCAATTCCTTCGCTTGCTCCCATGGTTATTAAAATTTCGTCTGTCCCGTCATAATGCAGATCGAATTTTTCCAGACTACTTTACAGGTCATGTGAACAGAGCGAACTGTAAAATCCTACTTTATTTTTGCTTTTTTGGAAATCCCCTTTGCCCCAAGCAGTGTCCGGTATGCTTTTACTTTTTTCTCAGGCACCTTCACGGTTACTTTGGAAGACGTGCCCAAAAAAGCATTTTTACCGACATTCTTTTTGGTCAGCTTCGTCGTTTTCACCGTGATAGCTGCAAGCTTTTTGCAGTTTCCAAACGCTTTTTTGCCAATCCGGTTTACATTTGCCCCAATTGTAACCTTCTTTAATGCCTTACACCCGAAAAACGCGCTCTCACCGATGGATACGACGTTTTGGCCGCCCGACACTGTCTTAAGCTTACTGCATCCGTCAAATGCCTGTTTGCCGATGAAGGTTACGCCTTTTCCAATTGTTACTTTTTTAAGGTCTTTGCTGCCCCGAAAAGCCTTTGCGGAAATACCGGTCACACGGTAGGTTTTCCCGCCGAACCTGACGATATCGGGTATTGTAACGGATGAAACCGCCTGCCTGGAAGCACGGTAGCTAAGGGTCGTTTGGCCATTCTTTGACAACAGAACGTCGTAGACGGCGTCCGGCGTTTCCAGAATTCTGATGTCGTTTCCCGTTTCGTCCGATAACGGCGGATTTACAGGATCATCTTTCGGATTCAGCTTCGGAATATCCTCCCCGCACAGTAATATACCGCACTGGATACAATAATACCTTCTTAGCCCTTGCATCGTGGAGGTGGGTTCTCTCACAAGCACGCCCTGATCCCGTACATGTTCATGCACCGGACGGATTGTCACTGTTTTGTCCTCACTGCTTGCCCTGTTTGGAATATTCAAAAGATACACTTTACCGGGTACCGGCTCTTCCCGAATCCACGCATCATACCCCTGATCCGAATCCAGCTCGAATAAATTTACCATATATTCATCATTTAACCTTTCCGGATCAGAACCATACAACCTGTATTGCGCTGCATAAGAAGGTTTAAAATAAACATACTCATCCTCATTACTCTCTCCCGACAAAATGATCTTTGACAGATCCGTCAGGATTTCTCCGTTCCGTGTGACAAATACAGTAGGATGGGAGCCTGCATTTATGTTGTTAACAAGATTCGGGAAATACCACTCTTTGGGCAAAGCCTCCTGCATTTTTTCCGCATCCATCCTTACACTGCCACTTCCGGATTTTTTTGCCGTTACAGTTCCGTCCGCAGAAATGGTAAGAAAACCTTCATTTTGTGCCCTCCATCTCGCATATTGCGAAATATCCATATCCTCTCCTTCCGGATGCCCGGAAGTATAATGCCTTGCTATCAGAGAGAGTTTTTTTGTTTCGCCGGCATTTATTACAACATTTTTCTGGATGGGGATAATATAAAAATCATCTGCAAGAAAATAATGAGCAGAAAGATATACTCCTCCGTCTGCGATATCTTTATCTCCATCTTCCTGAAGTCCGCTGTATACCGCAAATACCTCAAAAGATGCCGCCTCACGGCCCCAATTGTCAACCGACACCGCTTCTTCCTGCAGTCTAATCCACGCCGTTGTTCCGTCTGTTTTTACAATTTCTACATCAGCGCGGTCAGAGGCATAATTCCAATTCGTCTTTATTTCAGAAGCATCCACTTTATTTCCGTCATTATCCCTTATCTGTACATAGAATTTATGAACCGAACCGCGAAGCACTGTCTGCGACTCTCTGGATCTGCATTCGCACGTCTGATCGTGCCATAAGCCGGCAGAAATTGCCTTTACCTCCGCTGCTCCTCCCACACAGCACAACAACATTAATACCAGTCCCGCTGCCGCATGCAGCATATACCGTTTTCCGTTCTTCATTTTTTTCATACATCACCTCACTGAAATCCGCTTTATTTTGTAACCGTTATCTTCTTCCCTACACCATTTGTCTTAAAAATCTTTTGATAGGCAACCGATCTGTCCGTTCCTGCAGACGATATCACCTGATACAATACATCCCCTTCCCATACCATATCTCCTCCCCGGATCTCTGCGGGCAAATCCGGCTTTGCCTGTCCCATTCATCCGCCCCTCCTTTCGTCACAGGCTCAGACACCGAAACCATTCTTTAAGCGTTCCAATCCCAACTACTATTTTACCCCCCCCCACGCCAAATTTGTCAATAAATTTTTCACAAAACAAACACCGAACACATTTCTGCATCCGGCGTTCTGTTATCGTTTCGTTTCTGTGATCACCTGTTCTTTTCCCTGCTCTTGGAAAAATATTTTCGCCCTGTCTGACCAATTGGAGGAAAAATATACCTACCCCTCCATCCGCTTTCGAATCTCCTCCTTATCCGCCAGCCACGAAGTAAACGCCGTCGCGCTTCCCGCCGCCGTACCAAGCCGCAGCGCATACCCGTAATCTTCGGTTTCCAGATACCCGGCCAGAAATCCCGCCACCATGGAATCGCCTGCCCCGACGGAGTTGACGGCTTCCCCCTTTGGAGGCGCCTGCTTTCTTACCGTACCGTCCGCGTCTACCAGGATCGCGCCGTCCTTTGCCATGGAAACCAGCACGTTCACCGCCCCCATCTCCTTAAGCTTTTTCGCGCACTCCACAATCTCTTCCTCCGTTTGGAGCACACGTCCAAACAGTTCCCCCAGTTCATGATTATTCGGCTTTATTAAGAACGGACGGTATTTTAACACCCGAACCAAAAGCTCTTTCGTCGCATCCACGGCTATCTTAATCCCCCGCCCCTCTAACCGCTCCATAATCCGTTCGTACATATCGCCTGGAAGCGTCCCGGGAATGCTCCCGGAGAGGGCAAGCACATCGCCTTCGCCGATTTGAGAAAGCTTCCGAAACAGCTCCTCAATCTTTTCGTCCGGAATCGCCGGGCCCTGCCCGTTGATTTCAAATTCCTCCTGCGCCTTTACTTTTACATTGATGCGCGTCAGCCCCTCGGAAAGCGCGATAAAATCCGTATCGCATCCATGCGCTTTTAACATTGCCTCCATTGCGTCCCCGGTAAATCCCGCCTTAAAGCCGAGCGCACGGCTTTTCTGCCCCAGGTTCGACGCAATCACCGCCACGTTATTGCCTTTGCCGCCCGGATAGACATGCTCCGTATCCGCCCGGTTCACGGCGTTATCCGCAAACGTGCCTACCTGCACTACATAATCCAAAGACGGGTTAAATGTCACTGTATATATCATAATTCCCTCCTAATCTCCCAATCCGGCCTTCACGCTTCAAACGGATATACCATGCCCCACTGGTTCCGGATTGCGCTCAATGTATCCATCACATCACAAATATAATTCAAATTCGTTTCATAACTGCCGTCCGTATTTTTGCAACGATCCGGGCAAGCCGTTTGCCTGGCCTTAATTCCTGCCACATAAGCCTGCATATCCTCTGCTTCATACAAAAGCGCGTCGTTCGTATCTCCCGCCGAAACGGTTTCTGTCCTGCCGTCTTTTGTATAGACAATCTTAGCCCGGTCCGCCCGCGGGTAATTCTCAATTTCAATATATCCCTCTTCCCCGGCAATTACGCCGCGTTTCGGCTGCTTGGCGCGCATCGTAAGCGCAATCACCGCCATCTCGCCGTCCGGGTTTTTCAAAAGAATCCCGCTGGTTTCATCCACCCCGGTTTCAAAATAATTCGCCGTCGTCAGCACGGTATCCGGCTTTTGGGACATAAAATACCGCGCAAAGGAAACGGCATACACCCCGATGTCAAGCAAAGCCCCTCCCGCCAGTTCTTTTGAAAAAAACCGGTTCTTTACGTCGTATTCCTTACAGCTTCCAAAATTCACCTGCACCATCTTTACCCTGCCGATTGCCCCGCTTGCTACGATTTCTTTCAGCTTCTTATAAAGCGGCATATGAAACAGCGTAACGCCGTCGCAAAGCGCTAAGCCCTTCTTATCCGCAAGCTTTACGCACTCCTTTAGCTGCCGGCTGTTGACCGTAATCGCTTTCTCGCAAAACACATGCTTTCCCGCCAAAAGCGACTGGAGAATCAGCTTATGGTGCAGGTTATGCGGCGTCGCAATATACGCAATATCGACCTTGGGATCCGCCAACAATTCCTCGGTCGTCTGATACACATGCCGTACCCCAAGCTCTTCTCCATACGCTTTGGCATGGCTGAAATTTGCGGAACTTACCGCATAAATCTCCCCGTTTACCGCTTTTAAAGCCGTTCCCATTTCACGCGCAATCTGGCCTGAGCCCAGAATGCCCCAGTTTAATTTTTCCATGATAAAAATTCTCCCTTCTATATGCATTCCACGAAATTCATTCCATCTCCCGCGCATCCCGAACCGTCCGCCTTTACCTGCCCTGTCTGCGCGTGCCGCGCCGTTCTCTGCGGATCACTTCTACCGTTCCGTCCGCCTTCGCGACAATCGCGCCGTCCGCGATTTTGTAAAACAAAGAATGACCGACGATTCCCGCTATGCCGTCCAATCTCCCGGACAGCTCCTCCGGATCCGTTTTTTCGGGAAAAACGGCGTCCAGCAGATCATTCCCGTCGTCGCTCCTGACACATCCCGCCTTCCCGCTTCCTTTACGCGGATAAACGGCCGCGCCCATTGCTTCCAGCTGCTTCGTTACAAAGGTCTTTGCCGGACGTAATGCCTCAACCGCTACCGGAACGCAAAACGTCAGCGATTCTGTCAGCTTCGATTCATCCGCCAGCAAAATATATTCTTTCGCCATAGCGGCCACAAGCTTTTCCCTGGTATGGATCCCGCCGCGGCTTTTTAACGCATTCAGCTTTCGATCCAGCGTATCGCAGCCGTCAAACGCAAGTTCCAGGCTGCCCGCACACGAAAGCGGAACCGTCGGAATCCCGCTTTTTTTGCACAATTCCAGCGTATCGCCGGACGGGGAAACCGCCGTAACGCGCTTTTTGCTTTTTGCCAGTTCTTCAATCAGGAAGGCGACTGCCTCGCCGCCGCCAAGCCCGATTGCCATATCGTCCCGTATCCATTCAAACGCCTTTTTCGCACAGGCCCTTTTAGATCGGAAGAGCGTCGTGTAGGGAAAGAGTGTGGTACCTTGTGTA
>CAMSEJ010000175.1 GCA_947057405.1 uncultured Roseburia sp. | reverse complement strand
AGACGAGCTGATTGAAGCGGTAAACGAGGCGTATCATTTTGACCGTTATATGTCCTGTATTGTGACTTCCTGTTCGGTGAACAAGGGGAAGCCTGCGCCGGATGTGTATCTGGAGGCGGCCAGGCGGCTTGACGTTTTGCCGGAGGACTGCCTGGTGTTTGAGGATATTGTAAAAGGGATGGAGGCCGGAAAAAACGCGGGGATGAAAGTCTGCGCGGTGGAGGACGCTTATTCCGCGCCACAGAGGGGGCAGAAGCGAAAGCTGTGTGATTATTACATAGAGACCTATTTTGATATACGGGATAATTGTTATTATCAGGCGTAGAGCGAACAATGTTGGCAAAGTTCCGTCAGCCAGAGGACAGGGAATGATTTATAGATATATCGTTCGCTGTAGTATTAGAATAGAGAAAAGGAACAGAGAATATGCAAAAAGGATTTTTACCGATTACCGTTGAAGAATTAAATGCCCGCGGGATAAACCGCCCTGATTTTGTGTATGTAATCGGGGACGCTTATGTGGATCATCCGTCGTTCGGGCATGCCATTATTTCCCGGGTTTTAGAATCCCACGGGTATTCTGTGGCGATTATTTCGCAGCCGGACTGGAAGGATCCGGACAGTATTGCCGTGTTTGGGGAGCCGAGGCTGGGATTTTTGGTTACAGGCGGAAATATGGATTCTATGGTGAATCATTATTCTGTGTCGAAACGGCGGCGGCAGGCTGACGCATATACGCCCGGCGGCGTAATGGGGAAGCGTCCGGATTATGCCGTGGTCACTTACGGTAATCTGATCCGGAAGGTTTATAAGCATACGCCTGTTATTATCGGCGGGATTGAGGCGAGTCTGCGCCGCCTGTCTCATTATGATTACTGGTCGGATCGCATACGGCGTTCCGTTCTTTTGGACTCGGGGGCGGATCTGGTTTCGTACGGTATGGGGGAACGCAGCATTGTAGAAATCGCGGAGGCCTTAGACAGCGGGATTGCGGTGCGGGATATTACGTTTGTTGAGGGGACTGTGTTTAAAACGAGGGATCGCGGGCTGATTTATGATGCGGTGGAGCTGCCGTCTTTTGAGGATGTGAGGGCCGATAAGCGCGCGTATGCAAAAAGCTTTTATACGCAGTACCAAAACACGGATCCGTTTAACGGGAAGCGTTTGTTTGAGACGTATGACGGCAGGCTTTTTGTTGTACAGAATCCGGCGGCAAAGCCGCTTAGTCAAAGCGAGATGGACGCGGTTTATGCGCTTCCGTATATGCGCGCGTATCATCCGTCTTATGAGGAAGCGGGCGGCGTTCCGGCGATTGAAGAGGTGAAATTCAGCCTGGTCAGCAGCCGCGGCTGTTTCGGAGGCTGTAATTTCTGTGCGCTGACGTTTCATCAGGGCAGGATTATCCAGGCAAGGAGCCATGAGTCGATTTTGAATGAGGCGGAAAATATGACGTGGGACGCAGACTTTAAGGGATATCTGCATGATGTGGGAGGGCCTACCGCTAATTTCCGTTCTCCTTCCTGTGAAAAACAGCTGACGGAAGGGGTCTGCCGGGGGAAGCAGTGTCTGTTTCCGGTTCCCTGCAGCAACCTTAAGGCGGATCATACGGATTACCGGGAACTGCTTAGGAAGCTGCGGGAGCTTCCGGGGGTGAAGAAAGTGTTTATCCGTTCCGGGATCCGGTTTGATTATCTGCTTGCGGATCCGGATCCTGCTTTTTTGCGCGAACTGTGCGAGCATCATGTCAGCGGACAGCTTAAGGTGGCGCCGGAGCATATCAGCGATGCGGTCTTAGAGAAAATGGGCAAGCCTTCTGCGCGGGTATACCGGAAATTTGCGGATGCGTACCAAAGGACCAATGAAGCGTTGCAGAAAAAGCAGTAT
The DNA here is from genome assembly GCA_947057405.1 of uncultured Roseburia sp. Taxonomy (GTDB): domain Bacteria; phylum Bacillota; class Clostridia; order Lachnospirales; family Lachnospiraceae; genus Roseburia_B. Next base: position 3,733 of record CAMSEJ010000175.1, on the reverse strand, counting down.
CTGGTGCCGTATCTGATGTCGTCCCATCCGGGATCAACGTTAAAGGAGGCGGTGGAGCTGGCGGAGTTTCTGCGGGATTTGGGATATATGCCGCAGCAGGTGCAGGATTTTTATCCGACGCCTTCCACGATTTCTACGTGTATGTATTATACGGGGGTTGATCCGCGCACGATGAAGCCGGTTTATACCGCGGTAAATCCGCATGAAAAGGCGATGCAGCGCGCTTTGATCCAGTACCGCAATCCGAAGAATTACGAACTGGTGCGGGAAGCGTTAAAGAAGGCGGGCAGGGAGGATCTGATCGGGTTTGGCCCAAACTGCCTGATCCGCCCGAGGAAGGGCGAGGCCCCTCCGGGGAAGAAACAGGTGAAAAAGCCGGTGAAGAAAAAGACGATCCGAAACGTCCATCCAAAGAAGAAGAAAGCGGGGAAGTAGTGTTTCATGCGTGAAGTTAAGATCGGAATCAATGAAGCGGGGCAGAGGTTTGACAAGTATTTAAAGAAGCTGCTCTGCGAAGCGCCGGCAGGTTTTCTTTATAAGATGCTGCGCAAGAAGAATATTTTGTTAAACGGGAAGAAGGCGGCGGGGGCCAAACTGCTGAAAGCGGGCGATACGGTAAAGCTGTTTTTGTCGGAAGAGACGTTTTTAAAATTTTCGGCGCAGCCCGGCGGGGCAGGAGAAGGCAGGCTGCCAAAGATTGATTTGGGGCGTCTTCCATTTTCGGTGCTTTACGAGGACGATGATATTTTGATGATTGATAAGCCTGCCGGGATGCTTTCCCAGAAGGCAAAGCCGGATGATGTTTCGGCAAATGAATATATCCTGGCGTATCTGGCGGCTAAGGGGGCGTATGGCGGAGCGGGCAGCGCGGCATTTACCCCTTCGGTCTGCAACCGGCTGGATCGCAATACGTCCGGCGTTTTGATTGCGGGAAAGACGCTAAAGGGGCTGCAGGAGATGGCAAGGCAGTTAAAAGCCAGGGAGATTGAAAAAATTTATCTCTGTGCGGTAAGGGGAACGATTACGGAAACAAGACGGATCAAAGGATTTCTGAGAAAAGGGTGGGAGGAGAATAAGGTGTTCGTGCTGCAGGAGGCGGAAACAAAGGAGGATAAGCCGATTGAGACGGAGTATGTGCCTGTAAAAAATTTCCGGGATGCGTCGCTTTTACAGGTGCGCCTGATTACCGGGCGGACGCATCAGATCCGCGCGCATCTGGCGTCTGTCGGGCATCCGGTGATCGGAGATACGAAATACGGGGAGGGCGCGTCCGGACGGGGGCATACGCTTTATCTGCATGCATACCGCGTAAGACTTGCGGACGGTACACAGGTGACGGCGCCGCTTCCGGAGGCGTTTGAACGGTTTTTAAAGCTGCAGGAGGAATGTTAGGTGTTTTGTTCCGTGTGGGAAACATCTTGTTTTTTTTGTTCCGGTGTGATAAGCTGATAACAGCAGGTTGTTTGATTCATGGATTTCCGGAATCTTTTTTCTGCCTTGTTTTTGTCCTGTGGCCGGGGCAGAAGAGGATTGCAGGATATCTGAAAAGGAGGATAAGTATGGGTTTGAAGACAAGGATTTCTGCGGCAGCGCTTTCCGTATGCATGGTAATGACGGCTCTGCCTGTTGTTGCATCTGCAGAGGAAGCTGCCAAAGGTACGGCACGTATTAATGTGCAGGGAGAAAGGGCTGCGGTATATACCGTGATCAGCAGGGAATTTGCCGCCAAAAACCAGGATGTGAAGCTGGTGTACAACGCGGACCGGCAGTCCGGAGATATTCTGGTTGATACGCAGGGAAACGGATATGAAGCAGTTTACGGAGCGGAAGGCTATGGAATTGCGGCAGACAACGGAACAATCACCGTAAAAGCTGCCGGGACGGCAGGCGCGGCTTACGGCCTGCGGGATATTTTAAAGCAGTTCGAGCGCGGGGATGAGATCACAGAGAAAGAAATTTCCGTTCCGGCCGAAGAAATGCGGGCATTGTTTGTAGACTGCGCCAGGAAATATTTCAGCGTGGAATGGTTTGAAACCATTATCCGGGAAATGGCCTGGAACGGGATGAATACGCTGTATATGAGTTTTTCCAACGACGAAGGATTTCGGTTTCTGCTTGACGACATGAGTGTTTCGTTTGACGACGGCAGCGGGAATACGGTTGCGTATGATCAGGAATTTATGAACCATCTCGGGGATAATCCGCATACCATACAGGATTCCGCATTTCTGGCAGAGCGCAATGAGGGCGCGTCAAATGTTGCGCAGGGAGTCAAGAGCTATGAAAGCAGCGAGTATCTGACAGAGGAGGATATGATTAAAATTCTTTCCTATGCCAAAGCTTATGGAGTCAATGTGATTCCGGAATTTAACAGCCCCGGGCATACCGGACAGATTCTCTGGTATTTTCCGGAATACCGCAACGTGGGTATCTGGGGAATCAACGACAATCCCTGTTATGCGCTGAATCTGGAAAATCCGGAAGCGAAGAATTTTACCGCGGCTCTGATTAAAAAATATGTGGATTTTTTCCATGAGAACGGATGCACGGATTTTTGTGTGGGCGGAGATGAATTTAAAGCAAACGGCAGCACAAACGAGACAATTGCAGAATATGTAAACGGGCTTGTAGATTATGTCGAAAGTAAGGGAATGACGGCTTACGCATGGGCAGACGGACAGTCTGCATCGTCCGGTCTGTTAAAGAAAAGCGCGGTTGTGAATGACTGGAACAGCGACGGTTCCGCAGCGTCGAATTACCAGGTAGTGAACTTTAACAGTGATTATATGTATTATGTTTTAAAAGCAAGCGGTGACTGGTGGCTGGTAAAGCCGAAGGATGTTTTTGAGGTCTGGAATCCGCTGCTGTTCCACGGCAACTCTGCACTGGATCCGAATTCGCAGGCGGCGGCAAATGTCCGCGGGGCATGTATGGCAGTCTGGTGTGACGATGCGAATGCCAAAGAAGCAGACGTTATTCTGGAAGATATGATGACAGATATCAAGGCGTTCGGTTACCGGGTATGGAATTACGATCCGGCTGCGGAGCAAACCGTTTCGTATGAGGAGTTCATAGAAAACGCCACAAGCGCTGCAGCATTAAAGGAATCAGATGTCCTTGGCACGTTCGACGCTTTAAAAGAAATTGCTTTGCTTGAGGTGAAGTTAAAGGACGCTGCGAAAAGCGCCGCTGCGGCAGAGACAGACGCCGCGGCCGCAAAGGCCAGGCTGACGGAAGCGCAGGGGCGTGTGACGGCGGCAGAACAGAAAGTATCGGCCGCAAAGGATCCGAAAGAAAAACTGACGGCGGAAGCAGAGCTTTATACTGCGCGTGCCGAGGAGAACAAAGCGGCAGCGGAAGCCGCCTTAAAAAATGCACAGGCCGCACGCCTGAACGCAGCGGCAGCGGCAATCGAATCGCAGATGATCGGTTTAGACGGCAACAAACAGGATGCCGACGCCAAGAAAGCAGAGTCTGAATCGCTGGAGAAGGAAGCAAAAGGCCAGGAGGGTATTGCACAGACTAGGCAAAATGCACAGGCGGAGCTTGACAGGGCGGCGGAAGCCAAGAAAGCAGAGCTTGCAAACTATACGCCTCCTGCTTTAGAGACGCCGGCGCCCGTTACAACGGCAACCGTGAAAAAAGTGAATTATAAGATCTTAAACGCAGGTAAAAAGACGGCGGCCGTAACCGGAGAGATCGGAAGAGCACACGTCTGAACTCCAGTCACATG
>CAMSEJ010000174.1 GCA_947057405.1 uncultured Roseburia sp. | reverse complement strand
CTACACAAGGTACCACACTCTTTCCCTACACGACGCTCTTCCGATCTAATGAAATGATTGCGAGGACCTCGACAGAATATGCGCCGTGGTTTATCATACAGTCCAATAACAAGTACTATGCCAGGATACAGGCAATTGAGCATGTGATCCGGGAAATCGAAAAACGGATCCGGGAGGCAAAAAAACAGACCAGCAAACCACTGATCTGATTTTATGCACTACCAATTGCCTGACAGCGATGCCAACATATGACATTTACCTGGATAACGGCGCTGGCACAGGACTTACTGTTGATAGTGCCATCATAGCATATGCAGGTTTGGGTGTCAAGATTCTAAATAAATTTAATCGGCGTGCAGATTTACAGCGGAACTTCCAGGATAAAACGGAGGATTCCGCTGTTTTTTAACGCCTGAAATTCCTGTGTATACCGTCCGGTCTGCAGCTGGGAATAGTACAGGTTTGCAAAAACATCTGCAATCTGGATCAGTTTATTGCAGGCGGAGTCGAAATATCTGACCAGAAAAGCGCCGGACGCCGTGCCGCTTAGAACCAGCTCCGTATTCAGATAGTTTTCCAGAAAAAAACGGTTTTGGGTTTTCTCGTTCCGCTCGTCCGGCTGTAAGATGCAGTCTTCGTCCGGCAGAAAGCCGTTTTGGATCAGAAACTGCAGGGCAAGGCGGACGGCATAATTAAAGGCGCGCGAGGGATTGGCGCGGAACGCATCGGGCAGCGTTTTGTTTTCGAGTTTTATGTAGTAGACGTCAAAAAGGTGTTTCTGGGAGAAGAAGGCCAGAAAAGTTTTTTTCATGTCGGGATCGAACCGGGCTCCTTTTAGTTCCTTGAATTTGCCGTTGACAAACATTCCGGAGCCGGATTTGCGCGGCTTGCCGTTTTTTGAGATGGGCTTTTGGGCGTCGAGTGCGCACAGGCGGGTGTAGTTGGAGGATACAAACCGCTTGTAGGCGCGTTCTAAGGTGCTTTTATCGTGGACGCAGAGCAGGGCAATGACGAAAAAACTGTCGGTAAAATGGGGGCTGATTGCGCCGGATTCATCTAAGTACAGGTTCATGTGTCCTCCTTGCGGGCGGGTGTTTGGGGTTATGGGATTATTATACATGGTTTTGAGAGAGATGTCATTAAGGATAATCTTTAAAAAAATGAAAAAACCCCATTGACAAATCCTTCCATCTGTCATATACTTTGCCTGTCAAATAGTTTGACAATCAAAATATTTGAATTGCAAAACAATCAAAAGGAGAAAGCCATGTTAGAAAAAGTAAAAGAAATCATAGCGGAGCAGTTAAACATCAGTGAAAGCGAAATCAGCGCAGAGAGCAATTTTAAAGACGATCTGGGCGCAGATTCCCTGGATTTATTTGAACTGGTTATGAGCCTGGAAGAAGAATACGGCATCGAAATCCCGTCGGAGGATTTGGAGAAAATCGCAACCGTAAGCGACGTAATAGAATACTTAAACGCAAAAGGTGTGGAAAACTAAGATGAAAACCGAGATTACGAAACTGCTGGGGATAACATACCCCATTCTGCAGGGCGGGATGGCATGGGTCGCAGAGTATCATTTAGCCGCCGCGGTATCAAAAGCGGGCGGCTTCGGGATTATCGGCGCGGCGAGCGCTCCGCCCGAAGTCGTGCGGGAGCAGATCCGCAAGGTAAAAGAACTGACAGACCGCCCGTTCGGCGTCAACGTCATGCTGATGAACCCCAACGCCCCCGAAGTGGCTAAAGTCGTTGTGGAGGAGGGCGTAGCGGCAGTCACCACAGGCGCTGGCAACCCGGCGGCCTATATCGGGATGTGGAAAGAAGCCGGGATTAAAGTCATCCCCGTTGTGGCAAGCGTGGCAATGGCGCGGATGATGGAAAAGGGCGGCGCGGACGCCGTAGTGGCGGAAGGCGCGGAATCCGGCGGGCATATTGGCTCCGCAACCACCATGACCTTAGTCCCGCAGGTTGCGGACGCAGTCAATATCCCGGTCATTGCAGCCGGGGGCATCGGCGACGGCAGGGGCTTTGCGGCGGCTATGATGCTCGGCGCATCCGCCGTGCAGATGGGCACGCGTTTTATCGTGGCAGACGAATCCATCGTACATGCAAATTACAAAGAACGCGTAATCAAAGCCAAGGACATTGATTCCGAAGTAACCGGCAGAAGCACCGGGCATCCCATTCGCGTTCTGCGCAACAAAATGACGCGCGAATACCTGAAAATGGAAGCCCAAGGCGTCTCATTAGAAGAACTTGAGGTATTGACGTTAGGATCGCTGCGCAAAGCCGTAATGGAGGGCGACGTTGTCAACGGCAGCCTGATGGCAGGCCAGATTGCAGGCCTTGTAAAAAAAGAACAGACCTGTAAAGAGATAATAGAAGAAATCATGCAGGAAGCAGACGCGCTGCTGCATGTGAAACAATAACCGCCGGAAAACAGTTCCGGCAGTAAAGTCAAAAGCCGCCCCAAAAAGCCGTCGGGCAGCAAAAGTGAAAAGCCGCCGGAAAATGAGTTCCGGCAGCAGAAAGGCAGGAACACATGGGTAAGCTGGTATTTATGTTCCCCGGACAGGGTTCGCAGTACATTGGAATGGGCAAAGAATTTTACGACTCCCTTCCGGTCTGCAGAGAAGTATACGAACTGGCGCAAAAGGCGTCTGGCCTTGACGTTGCAAAACTCTGCTTTGAGGAAAACGAACAGTTAAACATTACGGAATACACACAGATTACAATGCTTGCAACCGAGGCGGCAATTTATGCCGCGTTAAAAGAACGGGGCCATACGCCGGATATTACGGCAGGCTTAAGCTTAGGAGAATACGGCGCGCTGATTGCTTCCGGCGTCATGAGCATGGAAGACGCATTTTCCGTTATCCGCAAGCGCGGAATTTATATGCAGAACGCCGTGCCGAAAGGCGGCGCTATGAGCGCGGTACTCGGGCTTGACGCGGCCGCCATCGAAAAAATCTGCGGCGAAACCGAAGGTACGGTATCCATTGCAAACTACAACTGCCCGGGCCAGATTGTCATAACCGGGGAACAGACAGCTGTCGATGCGGCGGGAGCGGCATTAAAGGAAGCGGGTGCAAAGCGCATCGTACCGCTGAATGTAAGCGGCCCGTTCCATTCTCCCATGCTTGCCCATGCCGGAGAGCAGCTTTTAGAAGCGTTAAACGACGTAACGATTTCTGAGACTTTTCTTCCGTATGTGGCAAACGTAACGGCAGATTACGTCACAGAAGTTTCCGACGTAAAACCGCTTCTGGCGAAGCAGGTCGCTTCAAGCGTCCGCTGGGAGCAGACCATCCGGCGTCTGATAGCAGACGGCGCCGACACCTTCGTCGAAATCGGCCCCGGTAAAACCCTTACCGGTTTTATGCGCAAAATCAGCCGCGACGTAACGGTCTGCAATATAGATAAAATGGAGGATTTTTTGCGGTATGTTGAAAAATAAAACAGCGCTTGTCACCGGCGCAAGCCGTGGGATCGGCGCGGCAATTGCCAAAGCCTTAGCGGCGCAGGGCGCGCAGGTCATTATCAATTACAACGGCTCCAAAGACCGGGCTCAGGCCGTGGCAGATGAAATCATAGCTGCCGGGGGAAACGCAGCCATATATCAGTGCTGCGTCTCCGATTATACCGCCTGCGGCGACATGATCACAGAACTGATCCGGACATACGGCAGGATCGACATATTAGTCAACAACGCGGGCATCACACGCGACGGCCTTCTGATGAAAATGTCAGAAGCAGATTTTGACGACGTCATTGCGACCAACCTGAAAGGCGCGTTCAACACCATCCGCCACATGTCCCGTTGGTTCTTAAAACAAAAGAGCGGAAAAATCATCAACATATCCTCCGTTTCCGGCATACTCGGAAACGCCGGGCAGGCAAACTATTCCGCCAGCAAGGCAGGCGTAATCGGCCTGACCAAAAGCGTGGCAAGGGAATTGGCGTCCCGCGGCATATGCGTAAACGCCATTGCCCCCGGATTCATTGCAACGGATATGACAGACGCCATGCCGCAGGCGGCAAAAGACACCATGACAGAAAATATCCCGCTAAAGCGGATCGGAACGCCAAAAGACATTGCGGATATGGCAGTATTCCTTGCATCCAGTCAGGCGGATTATATCACAGGGCAGGTATTTGCCGTAGACGGCGGCATGTCCATCTAAAAGACGGCGCGCGGCAGGACGACACGCGGCAGCCGTACCAGAAAGAGAGGAAATTATGGGCAGAAGAGTGGTAGTAACAGGTATGGGCGCAATCACGCCAACCGGGCTTAGCGTTGCGCAGTTCTGGGATTCCGTAAAAGAAGGGAAAACCGGGTTTGCGCCGATCACCAGATTTGACACAGAAGGATTCAAATGCCACATAGCAGCCGAAGTAAAAGGCTTTGATGGCAAAAACTTCATGGATTTTAAAGCGGCAAAGCGGATGGAATTATTCTCCCAATACGCCGTTGCGGCGGCAAAAGAAGCGCTTCTTGATTCCGGCATCGACATGGAAAAAGAAGATCCGTACCGCGTCGGCACAGCCATCGGCTCCGGCATCGGAAGCTTACAGGCAATGGAGCGTGAACACAAAAAGCTGCTTGAAAAAGGTCCGAGCCGCATCAACCCGTTGCTGGTACCGCTTATGATCTGCAATATGGCGGCCGGAAACGTATCCATCCAGTTCGGGTTAAAAGGAAAAAGCATCAACTGCGTTACCGCCTGCGCAACCGGAACCAACACCATCGGCGATGCATACCGCGCCGTACAGTACGGCGAAGCGGACATTATGGCGGCCGGCGGCTGCGAAGCATCCGTCACCCCAATCGGCATCGGCGGCTTTACCGCATTAACGGCATTGTCCTCCGTCGACGATCCGGCAAAATGTTCCCTTCCGTTTGACAAAAACCGAAGCGGCTTCGTCATGGGAGAAGGCGCGGCAGTCGTCATCTTAGAGGAATTGGAACACGCAAAAGCCAGAGGGGCAAAAATCTACGCAGAGGTAGTCGGATACGGCTGTTCCTCAGATGCGTACCATATCACCTCACCGGAAGAAACCGGAGCAGGCGCGGCGCGCGCCATGACAAACGCAATGGAAGACGCCGGCGTAAAACCGGAAGAAGTCACGTATATCAACGCACACGGAACGGCAACGCACCACAACGATCTGTTTGAAACCCGGGCAATCAAGCTGGCATTTCAGGATCATGCCAAAAACCTCAAAATCAACTCCACCAAATCCATGGTCGGGCACCTGCTAGGCGCAGCAGGGGCAATTGAATTTGTCACCTGCGTCAAAGAACTTCAGGAAGGGTATCTGCACCGGACCGTAGGCTACACCACCCCGGACGAAGAATTAGATCTGGATTACTGCAAAGAAGCCGTAACAGGAGACTTTCCTTACGCACTCAGCAATTCCCTAGGCTTTGGGGGACATAACGCAAGCCTTTTAGTTGCAAAGTACCAGGGATAGATAAGCGGTGTCCATTAGAAAGGGGCTGCGGCAGAAAAGATCCTTTATGGCAACTCAACCAAACATCAAGCAGCAAAAATCTTCAAGCAAAAGCCAAAACAGCCAGCCACCCCACACATCCCATGCCATAATTTTTAAACGTCCGGCGCACAGCGTAGATTTAGAGAAA
>CAMSEJ010000173.1 GCA_947057405.1 uncultured Roseburia sp. | reverse complement strand
AGAGCGCAATCCGCTCTAAGCCCACGCCAAACGCAAACCCGGAATACCGTTCCGGATCAATCCCGCTCATCTTAAGCACCTTCGGGTGCACCATGCCGCAGCCTAAAATCTCGATCCAGCCGCTGCCCTTGCAGAACCGGCACCCCTTGCCGCCGCATTTAAAACAGGTCATATCCACTTCCGCGCTCGGCTCCGTAAACGGGAAATGGTGCGGGCGGAATTTTACCTTCGTGTCCGCCCCAAAGAGTTCCCGGACAAATTCCTCCAGCGTGCCTTTTAAATCCGCAAACGTAATGTGCTGATCCACCACCAGCCCTTCGATCTGGTGGAAGGAAGGCGAATGCGTCGCGTCCACCTCGTCCGAACGGAATACGCGTCCCGGCGCAATCACGCGAATCGGAAGCTTTCCCTGTTCCATCACGCGCACCTGCACGGGCGAGGTCTGCGTGCGCAGTACGATTTCGTTGTTGATATAAAACGTATCCTGCTCGTCCTTTGCCGGATGGTTCGCCGGAATATTGAGCGCTTCAAAATTGTAGTAATCCAGTTCTACCTCCGGGCCTTCCACTACTTCGTAGCCCATCCCGATAAAAATACGCTCCACCTCTTCCAATGCAATCGTATTCGGATGCCTGTGGCCGACCCGGTTTTTTTTGGCCGGAAGCGTTACGTCAATCACTTCGTCTAAAAGGCGCCGCTCCAGTTCCTTCGCTTCAAGCGCCGACTTCGCCTCCTCTAATTTCTGCTCAATCTCGGCGCGCACTTCATTCACCAGCTGCCCGAACGCCGGACGCTCCTCCGGAAGCAGATCCTTCATGGATTTCATAACGGCCGTCAGTTCGCCCTTCTTGCCAAGGACTGCCACCCGCACGTCGTTTAGCTTGGTCAGGCTGTCGGACGCAATCATCTTCTGGATGGCTTCGTTTTTGATTTTCTGCAATTTTTCTTTCATAACATATCTCCTTTTTCTTTTTCTCTGCAAAAAAGCAGAATGTTCGCTTTTTATGGATATAAAATATAAAAGGAGCCATCCGTCCCTGGTTCTAGGGACGGATAACTCCGTGATACCACCCTGGTTCCCGGAAAAATTCCGGGCGCTCATTCTATGCGTAACGTGCACAAAACGTTATGGGCTACCATAAAAATCCGTTCACCCATACTGCTCCGGTGCGAATATTCGGCGTTCCCCTTACATGAAAAAGCTTACAGCCAGCGGCTTTTTCTCTCTGCTATGTGTGAGGAGGCTTACTGGACACCTTCCTTGCATGTTCCTGTATTGTATTCATCGCTTGGTTTATAGTAGCATAGCTTTTGGAGAAATGCAAGAATGAAATGCAGAAATTTCATATCAGTCGCTTTCGTTTAACTCCCGTGCCTGCATCCTCTGGATTTCCGGAAATGCGGAAAGCATCGGCTCCTCCCGCTTCCCCTTTATCTTCCGATCTACATAATTCTTTGTAATCTTCGCTACAACCGGCGACAGCGTAAGGACGCCTATCAGGTTCGGAATTGCCATTAACCCGTTAAACGTATCCGACAAATCCCACGCCAGCTCCAAACTCATCGTCGCCCCGCCTAAAATAAATACAATAAATACCACGCGGTAAATATTCGTCGCCTTTGAGCCGAACAGATATTCAAACGCCTTTGAGCCGTAATGGCTCCAGCCAAGCACCGTCGAAAATGCAAACAGCAGAATGGCAACCGCAATAAACGCCGGACCCGCCGGACCGAACACCGTCGAAAACGCTTCCCCGACCAGTGCGGAATCTTCCGAGCGGCTTAATACGGCTCCCGTTTCCAAATCCACAAGCCCTGAAGACAGTACCGTAAACGCCGTCAGAGTACAGACTACGATTGTATCTGCAAACACTTCAAAAATCCCCCACATGCCCTGGCGGACCGGTTCCCTGACATTCGAGCTTGAATGGACCATAACAGAAGAACCAAGCCCGGCCTCATTGGAGAAAACGCCTCGCTTCATCCCCCAGGTAACGGCAAGCTTCACACCGGAACCCACGATACCGCCGCCTACGGCCTTTAACGCAAATGCGCCTTTGAAAATCGCGCCGAACACCGCGCCGAACTGATTCAGATTGATCACGCAGACAGACAGGGCACCTGCTATGTAAAGAACCGCCATAATCGGAACCAGCTTTTCGGTAACGCTGGCAATCCTCTTAATACCGCCTAAAATCACCAGGCCGGCCAGTACCATCAGAACTACGCCCGTCACGGCATTCGGGACGCCAAACGCCGCTTTCATATTGCCCGCAATCGAATTGATCTGGCTCATGTTCCCGATCCCAAACGATGCGAACAGGCAGAACAGAGAAAACAGCACCGCAAGCACCGCGCCCACCTGTTTCATACCCGGCTTGCTGCCCAGGCCGTCCCGCAGATAATACATGGCGCCGCCGCTCCATTCCCCTTTGTCGTTCTTTCTGCGGTAAAAAATACCCAGCACATTTTCCGAATAATTTTTCATCATCCCGAAAAATGCCACAATCCACATCCAGAATATCGCCCCCGGCCCGCCGGAAATCAAAGCGGTCGCCACACCGACGATATTGCCTGTACCGATGGTAGCGGCAAGCGCCGTGCAAAGAGACTGAAACTGCGAAATCGACTGGTCGTCCTCGCCCGTATGTTTTGTAATATGCCTGTCTGTAAAAATGCTTCCCAGGGTATGCCGCATCCAGTACCCGATGTGGGTAATCTGAAATACCTTTGTCAGCACCGTCATTAAAATACCCGTTCCCACCAACAGCACCAGCATGGGCAGCCCCCACACGAAACCGTTGATCCTGCCGTTGATTCCCGCGATCAAATCAACCATACTTTTTCCTCTCCTTTTCCTGTGTTTTCCTGACAAACTATATCTATTCCATGTCTTAGAAAAAATTACCATATTGTTAAGAAATTGTCAAGAAATGGAGACACCTTCTAAATACGTTTAAATCAGACCGGACGCCCACTCCCGGATCCGCTTTAACGCCTGTCCGATTTCCTCCCCCAGCGCATACCCGCTGCAGTCAAAAACCCTCTCCCTGCCATCCAAAAGCGCCTCCGCCCGCTCCCGTTCCCTGGCGGGCACACAGGTCAGTACAATCAGTCCCGCATCCAACAGGCCGCGCAGGTGCATAAGCCTGCTTCTGCCGTCCCCGTCCAAAGCAGCCTGCATCGTGTGAAACCCCATACGCAGAAGGTAACGCTCAATATAGTTCATGGCTTCCTGCGTATCAGGCCCCGGCTTAAGCAAAATCAGCCCCGCCTTCTGCCCCATACAAGACTCCCGCTCAGAAGCGGCAATCCCCCGGCCGTCCCGTTTGAATGCTTCCTCGGAAATCGTATGTATAATATTGCCGTAAGCAGCCAACGCCCCGGTTTCCCGGTCGTAAAGGCGCAGCGTGCCCAAAACGCGGTTTTCTTTTTCACGGGTTACGGCTGCCGCTTTGGAAAAACAGAGTTCGCAGCGTGCCAGTCCGTTTTTGGTAATATACTCGGCATACCGGTGCTCCCCGGTATTGACGTCCACCTGATAACAGATTTTCGTAACGGCTGCGGTCTGGGCGGCCGTACCGATCTCAAGCCGGTAGCGTTTTCCCTGGGTCAGCCGGTTGTCAAACGTCCACAAAAGGTCGGCTTCAATCCGGTCCGTCACATCCAGCACGTCTTCGCCTGCCAGAATACAGCCCCGTCCGGCATCCAGTTCACGATCCAGCTCAATTGCGGCGGGATCGCCTGCGCCAAGGGATGTCACCTGCCGATCCGCGCGGTACATGGCAGAGACTTTCGCACGTGTTCCGGTCGGATAAATAAAAACGCCGTCCCCGGGCTTTAAGCTGCCGCAAAGCACCTCGCCCTGTACAGCGCGTTTTTTCACGACCGCCCCTTTCATCTGGCTGGATTTGCAGACTCGCTGAACGGGCATGAGGAAACAGCCGGCCTTCCCGGATTCCAAAACCTCTGCCTGCCGGATGGCGTCCAACAGTGTCCCGCCGGAATACCAGGGCAGATTTCGAGACGGTTTTGTCATATTGATGCCTCTTTTGGCCGACACCGGTACAATCCGGTACGTACAGTCTGCAAAAGCCTCCATCATCTGAGCGATTTCTTCCGAAATCTGCAAAAATACCGACTCCCCACAGGACATCATGTCCATTTTATTGACGGCAAAGATCAGGCTGCGAATCCCCATAAAACAGCAGATCCGGGTATGGCGCCTGGTCTGCGGCACAAGCCCTTTGTTGGCGGCAACCATAATAATCGCCGTATCCGCCCCTGCAGCGGCAAACGCCATATTGTGCGTATATTCCTCATGTCCGGGCACGTCTGCCATCAAAAAACTGCTGCCCGCCCAGTCAAACGCACTGTACGAAACCTGTACGGTAATGCCCTGCCTGGCTTCTTCTTCGGTCGCACCCGCCAAAAGAGCATAGTCGACGCTGCCGTCTGCACGCAGATACGCCGGGTTTGCACGGATTGCCTCCTGTTCTTCCCCGGATTTGGTATCGTAGAGAATCCTTCCGATCAATGTGGATTTGCCGTCGTCTACGCCGCCGCAGGTAATCAGCCTGCCGACTTGTTCTTTTGAAGCAAACCGGGATACCAGGCGGAAATATTCAGTCATTTCGGAATCGCGCCCCAAAGGCGGCCAAAAGGGATGTTCCGGAAACAGGGCCTTTGCCGCCATCCAGCGGATCCGGGCATATTCCGCCTCATCGGATGCGCCAAGTAAGGATTCTTCTCCCCGGGCATATAATTCACGGATTCGGTAAATTGCTTCACGTTCTATTTTGTTTATGGGTACCGGTTGTTCTGACATATAACCCTCCCTGCTGCCATTGAAATGTATGTGTAATTTTACCCGCTATCCCGGCATACCGGATATAGCGGGCACAGCGTTTATACCATCAGGTCAATATTTCCACCGATATGCGGTGTTACGGAACGCTCCATGGCGGCCGCGTCAATCATTGCTACCATGCCTTCTCCAAGCGCTTCGCCCGTGTCCAGTGATTTACTGAGCATGGCCACACTGAAATCGTTCTGTACGTTTATCTGTGATAATGCCATTGACAATGCGGGAATATCCATACCTTGCACCTCCTTATTCATTTGGATATTTTCAGTATATAGCCTTTTTTCGGTTTTGGCAAGCAGATGATCTGTTTTTGCCGGCGAAGGAACGGATTGTCCTGTCATTTATAGATAAGTTCCAAATTATAAAATATACTAATCAATCCTGCACACATTTTTCATTGACAAAACCGCGTTTGCCGCATATAATAAACATATCAAAAGCAACGAACCCAAGTAACACCAAAATCAAAGCAAAGGAGGTACGGTCCACCAAAATCATTATGTAATACCTCAAAAAATCCTTATTTGATAAGGTATCTCTTGCATTCTGCAAAGCCGGAACCGGATTGACCGGTTTTAGGCACAAAATAAAATAAAGGAGGTACACTCCCATGTACAGCATAAGTTAAAAGCGGTATCCGACAGAGAACCAGACGGATGCCGCTTTTTTATTGCGCGGATCTTTATCCGGACATGTTTGAAAATTTCTCTCCAATCCGTTATACTTATTCTAGAGCGTGTTTGAAAAATAAAAATTGCACAAAACATATGTTTTAATTTTTGGT
>CAMSEJ010000172.1 GCA_947057405.1 uncultured Roseburia sp. | reverse complement strand
GTACGTAAACGGGATACTTTAGAGCCGTTTTATCCTGTCACACAGCGAATGCCGCATCCCCTGTCCTCTGGCTGACGTACCTTTGCCATTCCCCACAGCCGCGCTTCTTAAAACACGTCCCGCAAAACCCGCGGCAATTCCGCGATCTCCTGCACAAACGGCGCCTCCTGCGAAATCCGCCCAAATCCATACGCCGCATGCACAAACTTCACTCCCGCTTCCATACTGGCATCGTAATCGCCCTGGATATCCCCGACATAAACCGCATCGTCCAGCGCATTCCGCTTCACAACCAGTGCAATATTATGCCCTTTTCCCATTTGGTTATTCCCAAAGCACTGAATATCCTTAAAATACTCCCAGAACCCATAGTAATCCAAAAACGCCTCAATATACCCGTTCTGGCAATTGCTCACAATATAAAGCGGATACTCTGCCGCCAGAATCCGTAACGTCTCTGTAAGCTTCGGATACAGTATCCCCCCGTGTACCCTAAGATATGCGTTTTCCTCCTCCCCGCAGAGATCCACAAGCGCATTTGCCTCTTTCTCTCCCAGCATAGGAAACAGTATTCCCGCAATCTCCGTCATCGTCCGACCCATAACGCCCCGGATGTCTTCTGTCGTAATCCTCCGTATTCCCCCCGCTTCCTTCCGAACCGTTTCGTCCCAGGAACGGGCGACATGTTCCGAGGAATCCCACAGCGTGCCGTCCATGTCAAAAATAATCCCTTTTTTCATGCAAATCCCTTCCGGTTATACCTCGTCAATTGCCTTTCCGATATCATGCCGCATATATTTATTTTCAAAAGAAACCCATTCTGCCGCTTTATATGCATTTGCACGCGCTTCTTTCAGATCCGCTCCTTTTGCCGTAATCCCCAACACGCGCCCGCCGTTTGTCACAACCGTCCCGTTTTCATCCAGCTTTGTCCCTGCATGGAAACAGTAATACCCTTCTTTTCCTTTAAAATTCTCTTCTCCGATTACCGCAAACCCTTTTTCATAGGAAACCGGATATCCGTCCGAAGCCAGCACCACGCAGACTGCCGCATTGTCTTCAAATTCCAGCGGAATCTGATCTAATGTGCCGTCCACACAGGCTTCCATAACGTCAATGATATCGTTTTTCATCCGCGGCAGTACAACCTGCGCTTCCGGGTCGCCGAACCTGGCATTGTATTCTAACACCTTCGGCCCTTCTTTTGTCAGCATCAGCCCAAAGAATATAACGCCCTTGTATTCCCTGCCTTCCGCAGCCATCGCGTCTACCGTTTTCTGGTAAATATGCTCCCTGCAAAATGCGTCTGTTTCTTTTGTATAGAACGGGCTTGGAGAAAATGTTCCCATACCTCCGGTATTTAATCCCTGATCCCCGTCTTTTGCACGTTTGTGATCCTGCGCGGACGACATGATGCGGATGGTTTTTCCGTCTACAAACGTAAGGACGGAAACCTCGCGCCCCGTCATAAATTCTTCTACGACCATATGGTTTCCGGCCGCTCCGAATTTTTTGTCCTCCATAATTTCTCTGACGCCGTCTTTTGCTTCTTCTAACGTATTGCAGATTAAAACGCCTTTTCCAAGCGCCAGCCCGTCCGCTTTTAATACGACAGGCATCTTTGCCGTCTCAAGATATGCAAGGGCAGCCGCCGGATCGTCAAATGTCTCATACGCCGCCGTCGGTATCCCGTATTTTTTCATCAGGTCTTTGGAAAACGCTTTGGAGCCTTCTAAGATTGCCGCGTCCTTCCTCGGGCCGAATACCTTTAACCCGGCCGCTTCAAACACGTCTACAATCCCGCCGCAAAGCGGATCGTCCATCCCGATAATGGTAAAATCAATCTCTTTTTCTTTTGCAAAACCGGCTAATTTTTCAAATTCCATTGCGCCGATCGGCACGCACTCGGCTATTGTTCCAATCCCGGCGTTGCCCGGCGCACAGTAAATTTTATCCACACGGCTGCTCTTTGCCACGCTTGCCGCAATCGCGTGCTCCCGTCCGCCGCTTCCTACAATCAGTACTTTCATCGTATGCTCCTTTCGTTTCGGCAGTTCTGTCGTCCTCTTTTAAACCGCAGTTTTTATAAATATGGCTGTATCGAAAATTCCGTCTGTTCTCCGACTTTTTTATTTACTAATTCAAACAGATTTTCTTTCGTCGCAAACAGATTTTCCGGATTACGCCCAATCAGCAGATATTGGTTTTCCCCATCCAGAGAAATATATTTCCTAGCCGCTTCGTCCAGTAAAATGTCAGCATTATCTATTACAATCAATTTTCCTTTTGTATGCCGCAGCAATTCCTTTATGTCCCTCCGGCAATCCAGATAATTCAGGCATAGAACAGCTTCATCCACCGCCATGCATTCCCGAATCATGGAAAAAGACAGTGTTTTTCCGGAAGCAGAAACACCCGTTAAAATTGTAATATTATTAGTAAAGGCAAAATTCAAAAGAAAGGATGTATGCACCGTTGAAAAATGTTCCATAACTACCGGTTTACCGTTCATGATGCCACCACTCCTTTAATATTTCATAATCGTCGATTTCCCGGCTGCTTTCACCGAAAACGGCGCAAACCCGTGTCATATCAAACGGAATCATCGCATAATTGCTGTAAACAGCGCCCCGTGAGAGACGATAGAGCGCTTCCAAAGCATTCTCACCGCATTCTTTTATACAAAAAACCTTATCCGGAAAATATAATACATTTAAAACCGTCTTGCAGCCTGTAGACAGGCAATCAACATCCACTACTGTTTCATGGAATTTAGAACGGATCTGAAATTTGCTGATTACCTTCGCTTCATCAATCTGTTCTATGATTTTCGCAGCGCGTCCGTCCAGCTTCAAAGCGGTGTTTTTGTTAAAAAAAAGATCATTCCACTCTACGTATTCCATATGAATCGGTATATCTTTCTTATCTTTATATATCGTAATCATAATAACACCTCCAGCCCTGCCTGCAAAAATTTACTGTAAAGAGAGGTTCCCCTTAAAACAGCCTTCATTTTATCGGCAGCCAACGGGCGAACCGGATCCAATCCGCATACATCATTTTCCTGCCGTCCTGCCCAATCGCAGCATGCTAAAATCCAGCAAGCCCCAATTGTCCCTTTCGTAACCTCAAATCCGGTGTTTCTTGTTAAATCAAACAGCAATTTTGCGGATAATTGCTCAATATTATGTTTTTCCAGATGAGCGTCATACTCAGCCACTTCCTGGAGTGTTTTGTAATCTGTTTCTCCTGCGCTGAGCATTTGTACAAGTTTCTTGCGCGCCCGGATTGCACCTGCCCGTTTTGCCAAAAACTCATCTTTGGGCGTATAAATCCAATCTATCAGCCTGTCAAATTCCAACAGTACATATTCAAAGCAGACAATATCCACAATGATAACATTCGGCTTTTGTCCGGCATACAGATTCAATCTTTTTCGTTCCTGATATGCCTGAACATTGTCAAAAGCATTATCATATACAATCCGGCATTCCTATCACCGTATCCTTACTCCCCGTCCGGCAAAACCACCGCCCTGCCGTCCGCAATCCGCACACGCCCGTTTGCAATCAGATGAATCGCTTCGGGCAGAATCTTCCACTCCGCCTGTTCCATAACCCTGCGCTGCAGCGTTTCGGGCGTATCCGTCTCTTCCACCGCAACCGCCTTCTGTAACAGAATCGGCCCGGTATCCGTCCCTTCGTCTACAAAATGCACCGTCGCCCCGGTCACCTTTGCCCCGCGCGAAAGTACGCCCTCATGTACTTTTAGGCCGTAATATCCCTTTCCACAGAAGGCGGGGATCAGAGACGGATGAATATTGATGATCCTGTTTCGGAACGCCGCGATTACTTCCGGCGGGATCACTACCAAAAAGCCTGCCAGCACAATCAAATCCGGCTCCAGTTCTTTTAACTTATCAAGCAGCGCCCGGTTGAACCGTTCCCTGCTCTCAAACGATTTCGGGGAAATGCACGCATGCGCAATTCCCCTTTTTGCCGCACGCTCCAGGGCATAGGCATTCGGATTGTTGCTGATTACCGCTTCCACCCTGGCATTCGTAATCGTCCCGTCTTTGACGGCGTCTAAAATCGCCGCCAGATTCGTACCGCCGCCCGACACCAGTACCGCCACCTTTAACATAAAGTAACTCCTTTTTCTTTCCGTATGATATTCCCGACCACATAAGGCGTATCCCCGGCCGACCGGACTGCCTCCGCCGCCTTGTCCGCATCCGCAGAAGAAACCGCAAGCACCATGCCGAGCCCCATGTTGTAAGTATTATACATCATCTGCTCCGATACCTGGCCTTCCCTTGCCAGCATCTGAAAAATCGGCGGCACCGGATAGCTGTTCTGTTCGATTACTGCGTGCATCCCTTCCGGCAGCATCCGCGGGATATTTTCATAAAAGCCGCCGCCTGTAATGTGGCTGCACCCTTTTATCCGCACGCCCGCTTCCTTTACTGCTTTTAACGCTTTTACATAAATCTTCGTCGGGGTAAGCAGCGCTTCGCCAAGCGTCATGCCCAGTTCGTCGCAGTGCGTGCGAAGCGCGCCCTCTTCCATCCGAAATACCTTGCGCACCAGGGAAAATCCGTTGGAATGCACGCCGGAACTTGCGATACCGATCAAAACGTCTCCCTCTGCAATTTCGCTGCCCGTAATAATGTCCCCTTCGTCCACAACCCCAACGGCAAATCCCGCCAGATCATATTCATCCTCCGGCATCAGACCCGGATGCTCCGCCGTTTCACCGCCGATCAGAGCCGCGCCGCTCATCTTACAGCCTTCCGCCACGCCCTTTACAATCTCTGCGATTTTCTCCGGATAATTTTTGCCGCACGCAATGTAATCTAAAAAGAATAACGGCTCAGCCCCTGCGCACGCAATATCGTTTACGCACATGGCGACACAGTCGATTCCAATCGTATCGTGCTTATCCAAAAGAAACGCCAGCTTTACCTTTGTGCCCACGCCGTCCGTCCCCGACACCAGCGTCGGCTTCTTCATTCCCTTAAAGCCTTCCATTGAAAACGCGCCCGAAAAACCGCCAAGCCCGCTTAACACCTCGCTGCGCATCGTTTTTTGTACATGCTGCTTCATCAGCTCCACCGATTTGTAACCGGCCTCTATATCCACGCCTGCTTTTTTGTAATCCATCTGTTCTCCCCTACTCTTTCCCATACTTTTTATAGCCTGTTTCCTGCAGCTTTGCGTCTTTTGCCTGAACCTGCTCTTTTAACTCCCTGGCATAATCCTTTAGCTTCTGCAAAAGCGCCGCGTCGCCTGTCGCTAAAATCTTTGCCGCAAGCAGCGCCGCATTTGCCCCGCCGTTGATCGCCACGGTCGCTACCGGAATCCCCGACGGCATCTGTACAATCGAATACAGCGAATCCCGCCCGCCAAGGGACGAGGTGTGCATCGGGATGCCAATTACCGGCAGCGGGAAAATTGCCGCGCACATACCCGGCAGATGCGCCGCCATACCCGCCCCCGCAATAATCACCTGAAACCCTTTTTCCTCGGCTGTCTTTGCATATTCGTAAAATACATCCGGCTCGCGGTGTGCGGAAATAATCCTCATCTCATATTCGATTCCAAGCTGCTCTAATACATCGGCCGCCTTAGCCATAACCGGCATATCCGAGTCGCTTCCCATTACACTACCTACTTGTGCCATAATGACGCTCCTTTTA